>DATLAK010000061.1 GCA_035527535.1 Armatimonadota bacterium | reverse complement strand
AGGAGAACCCCGCGCCCAACGCGGGCCCCGCGGGGTTAACAGAACCCCGCGCCCAATGCGGGCCCCGCGGGGTTAGGAGAACCCCGCGCCCAACGCGGGCCCCGCGGGGTCGAGAGGACCCCGCGCCCAAGAACCCCGCGCCCAAGGGACCCCGCGCCCCCAGCGCGCGTCATACGCCGGGGAATCCGCTGTCGCCGTAGACTTCGTGCCACGACGAGAATGGCCAGTCCCGCGCGCTTGGCGCCAGGCCACGCCGCACGGGGTTGTCATGGATGTAGTCCGCGAGTTGCTCCAGGTGCTCGTTTGTGCGCAGCATGTGATCGAAGAACTCCTCGCGCCAGACCTGTCCCTTTCGGCCAAGATGCTTATTGATGTTACGCGCGCTGTGTCGCTTGAAGGACGCCATGACCTTGCTGATGCTGGCCCCGTGCGGCTGTATCAGCAGGTGCACGTGGTCGGGCATGATCACATATGCTAGCACGTCGAAATCGAGGACGGCTGCTACCCGCTGCAAGGTATCGCGGACGATCTCCTTGCAGGCGTCGTCGGCAAGCAGCGACGTGCGCCGAATAGTGCTCGTGCGTAAGTGGTAGATCCCGTCCACCGCATGAACGCGGCGGCCACGTACATGCCTCAGGTGCTCGAAACCTGTCATCTTCGCGCGCCCCGCGGGGTTAGGAGAACCCCGCGCCCAAGAGACCCCGCGCCCCTTATGCCACCGGGCGCAACCTTATGCCGCCGGGCGCAACCTTATGCCGCCGGGCGCGACCTTCTCTCAAGGTCGCGGGCCCCCGCGGGGTTAGCAGAACCCCGCGCCCAAGGAATCCCATGCCTGCGGGGTTGGCAGAACCCCGCGCCCCTCATGCCCCCGGGCGCGACCTTCTCTTAAGGTCGCGGGCCTCGCGGGTTCGAGAGGACCCCGCGCCCCTCATGCGCCCGGGCGCGACCTTCTCTTAAGGTCGCGGGCCCCGCGGGGTTAGCAGGACCCCGCGCCCAACGCGGGCCCCGCGGGGTTAGGAGAACCCCGCGCCCAAGGAATCCCATCCCCGCGGGGTTAGCAGAACCCCGCGCCCAAGAACCCCGCGCCCCCAACGTGCGAGCTTGCTGCGCTGCTAGCGGCCTGGCGGCCGGGGGGCAGCATCCCCCCGGCCGCCAAGCTTGTGCGCCTCCGGCGCGCTCGTGCGCCTTCAGCGCGACTGTCCAGTCACCTATGCAGGCAACTTACAGGGCCGGCATAGTCGCCCAGGTTGGGTCGAGATAGTAGCGACCGTCTGTCTGCAGCGGGAGCGGGGTGATGGTGAGCCTGAAGGTGTAGGGGCGGTTAACACACGCATCACCGTTGTTGACCAGCCACCAGTAGCCCCAGTCCTGGCTGTTGTTGCCGCCGCTCCAGGCGCCAGGGACAAACGTACCGGTGTTGTTGTCGTCCAACGAGTAGGCGATGGGGATGTCCTGCCAAATGTCGTTGGGTCGGTTAGTCACGTGCCAAGCGCGGTTGCGGCCCCAACCGTCCTCCAGGAAGACCAACCCGTCGGCCTTCGCCTTGTCGGTCGAGGTCCACGTGTTCTTGACCAGGCCGCAGAACTGGCCGTTGTTGGAGCTCAAGGTGCCGGGGATGTCAGCGGACTGCGGGACTGGCGTATCCGGATTGGTCGGGATCGTCAGCCCGTCGCCCGGCTGCCCCTGGTGGAAGTAGACCGTGCTGGCGCCGAGGGTGAGGAACTCCCACATTTCGACGTCGGCGATGACCTGGATATTCATATCACCCTCAGGGGTGCCGAAGCACTGCATCCAGATGTAGTCATCGTAGTCATACACGCCGCCGAACACGTACCCCGAGCCCGAGACCGCGGTGTAGTAGTTCTTGGGGCCGGCCGGGGCCGGGGCTGCGGGCGTCCTCACCCAGGTCCCCGGACCGCCCGGCGCGGGGTCAGTCGCGTTTGGGGAAGCCAGGTTGTACGGGTAAGCCCCGCCGCCGGTGATGCCGTCGAAATAGCCGGCGCCGCCGGAGTTCGGGTTGTAGCTCAGGCCGTCGTTGAAGCCGACGGTGGCCCACGCCGCGCTGGCGCTCACCACCATCGCCGCCACGATGGCCAAAATCATAATACGTCGCATGTTTGCGACCTCCGTTCGTCGTTCATCATTTTCCGGCTTCAGGCCGCCGGAGGGCCTCCGCCGCCGTCGGGGCGGATCCGGCCTGCCCAAAGTTGCACCCGGCAGGCTGGGCGTGCTAAAATGGGTGTGGTCCGGGGGTCTCGGTCCCGCTCCTGCGTGGATCAGGCCGGGCTCCCGGGCCACACCTGCTGCTCTGTCACTGTCCTAGTGGCACCTCCTTTCACCGCGTTTTTATTTGTGAGGCGGACACCACAACCGATGTCCGTCCGCGAAGCGTCCCCCGTCCGGGGATCGCGATTCGCGCTTCCACGACGTAGTCGCCGGCTGCCAGCCGGCGCGGCGTCCATGTTCCCGTCAACCGGCGCACCCCGTCGGGCAGCACCGTGCCGGTGCCGCCATTGAGGCCGATGCGCCCCGCCACGCGCCCGCCCGCGTCGTACACCACGGCTGAGCCGGTGGCCTTGAAGTCAATATTGCCCGTATTGCGCACCTCGACCACCACCTCGACGCCGCCGTCATGCGGGGTCGCCTGCATCAACGCCACTTCCGCCGCCGGGCGGCCGGTCAGCGGCACCGTCTGCATCACCAGGGCGCCCAGCCGCGCCTCCACGCGCAGCCCCACGCCCGTGGGGGGCCGCAGGTGCTGGGCCTGGAAAAGCACCGACGCATAACGGCCGCCGGTCACGCCCCGCGGCACCTTGAGCGTGCAAACCACCTCCTGCGATGCTTGCGGCCGCAGCTCCATCCGCTCTGGCCGCACCTCTATCCACCCCGCGCACGACCAGCGGTCTTCCCCGCGCGCCCCCACCAGCGGCATGCCGTCCGGGGTGAGCGTGATATCGCGCGTAACCGCCTCGATGTGCACCTGCTGCCGCCCGACATTGCTGACGGTTATCTTGAACCGCGCGCTTCCCCCCGCCCCCGTCCGCAACCGCACGATGGGCGGGCTCACCGCGATTGCCACCGGCGCTGCCCCCGGCCCGGGGGCGCCTTCCGCCAGCGCGCCCTCCGCGCTGAGGGCAAGCATGATGGCCGCGGCCGCCCAGCGCACTGTCATGGCGTCATCAGGTAGGTGAATGTGATGGTGCCCTGGTAGGTTCCCGGGCGATCCTCCCATTTTGTCAAGATGCGGAAATCGAGCGTCTCCACCGCCTGGGGCGCCTGGGGCCCGCCCTGCGTAACCATACGCTTGAGGTCCATGGTGTCAAATCCAAGTCCACCGCCCTGGTCGGGGGTGTCGGGCGCGCTCTGGCGGCCCATAAACAGGCGTTCGGGGCCGATGCTGCCATTGCTGCTGGTGAGCGCGGAGGCCGCGCACGAGACCGACCAGGTGCCGGCATTGCACCCGACCGTCACCGACACCGGCACATCGGCGCCATAAACCCCCGGCGGGCCGGCGACGGCGAAGTGCAGCGCGTCGGTGCTGAGGCTGACGGTCATGTAGGAACCCACCTCGGCGATGACCGCCAGGCTGGGGCCGGCAACTTCGGTTTGCGCCGACACCGGTCCCGCCCCCGCGATGGCCAGCGCGCAAAGGAAAGGTATCAGCATCAGTCCGCGCATCAGCACACCCTCCTCATGGCTCCACCAGGGAGGTGAACTGGATCGTCCCCACGTACGTTCCGGGGCGATCAGTCCAATCCACGATCAGGGAAAAGGACAGCGTATTGCTCACCACCGCGCCGGCAGGGCCGCCGTAGGCGACCACGCGGGGCTCGTCCAGCGACTGGAAGCCGGCGCCGGCGAGGGGATGCGAGGACTCGGTGCTCAGGTGGTGGCTGACCAGCAGGCGACCGGCGGGAAGCGTGGCCGCGTCGCCGGCAAGCTCAGAAGCCTGTACGACGACGCGCCAGGAGGGGTAGGTTGAAATGACTTCGACGGAAATGGGGGCGGGAGCGGTCGCGATGCCGGGCACGGCGATGGCGGGGAAGTTGAGAGCGTTGTCGGTGAGCTGGATGAGGATAGCGGATCTGGAGCCCGCTGGCCGGGTCGCCGGCTCAGAAGGCACACCAAATCCGCCGGCATGTGCGCATGTCGTCAGAAAGAGGCACGTACCAAGCGCCATCAGCACCATTCGCCCGGGAATGGCCTGAGCCCCAAACATTCGGTCCCCCAGTAAGGACGCGTGCTAACGCACGACCGAAGCCGGGGCGGCGCCGGTGGCCCTCCGCGCTGCCGGATGTTGATCCATCGAGCGCCAGAGGCCCGGCACGGCTTCTGCTGCGGGCGGAACAGACGCACCACGGCATACCAGGGCAGCCACGCGATAGCCGAGCCGACGCAGAATACGTTGACCCGGCGACCTTTTACTGCTCCCGGCACCTGGGAGTAGCGCCCGAACGCCTCCAGTTCCGTTAAGTCGAAGGGCCTTCCTTCGAAGAGAGCGGGAAGATAAACGAAGTAGCCCAGGCTGTCAGCATGTGGGCGCGGACGAGTGTCCAGGCGAGGGAAGATAACGACGGCCGCGATAACGGCAACTGCGCAATAGCAACTCAGCGGTGCCAAGCGACTGAGCACGGCGATGCGACGCATTCTGCTGACCATGGCCGATGTCCCCTCGTTTCGGCAGCAGGTACGTTCTTGGTGACGCGCATTGTACCACAAGCAGGAGGGCGAGGTGAAGATGGGACCGTGCTTTCGGGGGGTGCGCGCTGCGCTAGCGATGGCCGACGCCCGTACCCTGCGGCACACTGCCCAGGTTGAGAATGGCCAGGCCGCGCCCGCCTTGCGCTCGTTTGCTCGAGGTTGCACCCGGGCGCGCCAGCTATGTGGGCGTTATCGGGGGCCGCCAACTCAACCCGACAGACGGCCCGCGCGCGCGGCAGAGGTCGGCGGCCAACCTCGCTTGTGGATGCGACCACTCGAGGTGTCTGATCACCTTCTGCGCCGCCTCCACCAACCGCGCGGACTTCCGGTCGAATCCGTCGCGGCGTGGTGGCGAATCACTACCGCCTGTCCAGTGGGCAGATACACAGGGTACTCAGGCCGGTCCGCAAAGAACTCATCCACGGCCTGTTTCGCTCCCGGACTACAACTCCAACCGTGGTCATCGAAGACCATGACCCCGCCCGGACGCAACCTTGGATAAGACCAGATGCAGGCGTCCAGCACAGACCGATAGAGGTCAGCATCGACGTGGACGAAGCAGAATTGCGCGTCTTTCGTCGGGCGCGCGGTCTCGGGGAACAGGCCGGGATAGATGCGGACATCTCGGCAATCGCGCAGGTAGTCTTCCACCTGCTCCAACGACGTGTCAATAAACTCGCCCTCGCCCATCACGTCGATCAAGGATGGGGCGGGTAGACCCGTGAACGGGTCGAACAGGTGCAATGTCCTGCCCGGACACGCCTTTGCCAGCAACTTCGCCGTGCCCCCTCGGTACACGCCCAGCTCGGCGGCATCCCCTGTGATGGCACTTACCGTCTTGCCGAGTTGCCACAGGATGTAGCATCTGGGGACGTCAAGGATGGTATGCTCCTGCACTTCGCTCAACACGGCCTGGAAGCGCAGGTCTTCATCCCAGATCAGCAGGTCAGCACACATGGTCGTCCTCCCTGATGCTGTCATAAACAGGAGGCAGGTAGTCCCGGCGGCAGTCCGATGCCCACCACTGCGGTGTGTATCCCGGTCCAGGTATCAACGAAGCCCGACTACGGCTGCAGATTGAAGCCCACGCAGGTCGTTGAGCCCGTCGTGACCATGATGTCCTCTTGTGCTCCAAGCGGCTAGCCCCTTATTGGCTCGCCTGCACTGCGTGTGTGCCAGGCGGCGCGCTGGCATCTCGTACATGCCATGCGGAGCTGTCGTCATGGCCCCCGCCGACACAAACGAGTAGAACCGTCGGCTACCTGTCGCCTTGAGCCCCTTCCCTGCGTGCTCTCTGCACATTGCGAAACCAGTGGGCCCAGCGCACCGACTTGGCCCAGGCCTCCACCGTCCGCCAGCGAGCCTTGGTAGCCTGCGCACCGTGCTGGCGGTGCTCGAACAGCACCTCATCCAGCACCGCCATTCTTTGCTGATGGCACACGCGCGTGTATAGATCGTAATCCTCCGCCTCGTCATAATCGAGGTCATAGATGCCACCCTCTCGCAGCAACTCACGGCGAAACATAATCGAGCCGTGAGCCAAGGGGCATTCCCTCTCCATGGCCTTGACAATCTCCTCGTGGGTGTGGACCGTTCCGAAGAAGCGCCCCAAGTCCTTGCCTTCGGCGTCAATCAGAACCGCACGGGCGCCCAGCAAGCACACTTCCGGGTGATCCATGAGGTACCGGATTTGCCGTTCAAGCCGCTGCGGGCGCGAGAGGTCGTCCGCGTCCATGCGCGCTATGAATCGGCCCCGCGAATGCACCAATGCGACGATGAGGCCGCGGCTCACGCCAATGTTGTCTTCCAGGCTCACGAGCTTGAGCTTGCCGTCGGCGTGCAGCTCCTGTAGGCGTTCTCGGGTTCCGTCCCGCGAGCCGTTGTCCACTACCACGAACTCGAAATCCTGGAACGTTTGCCCAAATACACTGTCCAGCGCCTCTTGCAGGAACTGCATAGCGTTCCAAGTGCACATGATCACCGAGACCTGCGGACGGTAACGGCTCCATCGGCCGGGGCGAAGCGTGAGCGCGCCCCCGCTTGCGTTCTCACATAGCGCGATCATGAAATTACCAAGCGGCAGTCGCCAGTTGATCTGATCGTCCAACTGAGGCACGAGATCACGAATGAGAAAGCGCTCGCCCAGCACCGACTCATACTCTGGCCGAGTGTATTCCCGCACGTGATAAGGCCAAATCTCACCCGACCAGGGCTGCCACGGCGTAGAGACGATCAGCAGGCCGTGCGGCTTCAATACACGCGACATTTCGGCCAGAAAGGCCTGGTCGTCGGGGATGTGCTCAATGGTCTCGAAAGACACTACCACGTCGAAAAAGTCGTCCGGGTACGGCAACTTGGTCGCGTCCGCCACCGTAAAAGTCACTCCCGTGTCGCCGTGTCGGTAGGTTGCATAGCGCACAGCGGTGTGAGAGCGGTCAACCCCGGTCACGCAGGCACCCGCCTGTGCCAGAAGGGCCGAGCCATACCCGGTACCGCACGCACAGTCCAGCACGCGATCCCCGGAATCAATGAACCGAGCCGCGAAGCGGTAACGGGCGACGTGTAGGAGCCGCCCCATCTCGGGCGCGACTTCTGGAAACATCCGTTCCGTAGGCCGGTCGAGTAGGGAGGCCTCACCGCGGGTGGGCTGCGATAGGTGTCCTTGGGACGGGGACGAACGCTGGGGCAAGTGCAGCCGGGTTGCGATGTCCCTACAGAGTTCGGGAGCGAACCGCAAGTGCTTGCGTGTGACGCCGTCATACACCGCCAGCCGTCGGCTCCCCGATAGCATAGCCAGCAACTTCGCCTTCGAATAGCGGCCGGAGGTTTCATCGGTAGCGACTATCACCAGGTGCGGACGCGTGGCTTGCACGGCGCGTAATAACCCCACGGTCCCTGACTGCCGATAGTCAACCAGGCGAACACCTTCATTCTCTATCCATGCCAACTGTGCTGCCGTCGACGGTGATGCAGCCACCAGGAATTGGCCCGTCGGATACTCGGTCTCGGCCGCAGCAATCGCTTCCACGACCGCGGCGGTCCTGGCCGCCGCGATAACCGCCACTCGTGGTCGGTTCGGCAAGCGGGGCAACTGCCTTTCGAGCCGGGGGGACTCTGCAAGGCGCCGCTCCACTTCTGTCCGCTGCAGGGGATCCAGCGGCGGCGGGCCGAGTGTGCCCTCCAAGAGAGACGCCAGGTATGCCTCCGGATCGGAGTCCTCGTCCAACACACGCCAGCTGGTCAACCGTTGGTGGAGGTCGGTCCCGGGATAGAAGCGGACCACGGTAGGATCACATGCCGGGCTGTGCAACAACTGAGCGAACTCCGCTGAAACCGCCGGCACCTCCCCCGCATACGCACAGACGAGCCGCGGCAACGCAAAGGGCACCCCCTGCGCGCGATGGGCACTGAGCACCTGCCGCACCCGGTCGAGGTCTACAAAGCGGCGGATCTCAGCGGCATCGCCCTGGTCGAGCACCTCCGGCTCATACTCCACGAAGATGCAGCCAGCGGACTTGAACTCCTGCAGTCGTTCGGCGGTCATGAGATCAATGCGTGTGCTTATCTCCCACGTCAGGTGCGGGCGCTCCGCCATGCCTGCTGCCAGGCCCGTGCTCGCTTCGTCGTCTGCCGGCACGGTGAGTCCGCGAAACATGATGTGGCGAAGACCCAGGCGCTGATGCAAGTCGTCAACCTCCGCGATGCAGTCCTCGAGGTCGCGGTAACGCACTTGCCTGCTTTCGGGGTTCAGGCAGTAGATGCACTGGTACGGACATCCCCGCCCGACCAGGACCGGCAGCGCCCCGGTGACGTACCTGAGCCCGCGCACGTGGCGACGGCCCAGGTACTCCCGCACCGGGAAAAGCTCCCAGGCGGCGCGAGGCAAGCCGCTCAGGTCGGCCGACAACGGCGACGCGCCCGTCGCAACGATCTGGTCGCGGTCTCGCACGACGAGCCCCGGCACGTCAACCAGAGACCGCTCCTCACGGAGTGCTTTGACCACTGCCGTCAAGACCCATTCCGGCTCTCCCAGGACGAGCCCGTGCGCCAGACTCCGCTCGACCAGTTTCTCGCGCAGGGAAAGTGCCGCCGACCCGCCGATCAACATCGGCGCCGATGGGTTGACTTCGGCGTTGATGCGCGTAAACCAGCGCAAGTAGTCCAGCTGCTCGTTGACCCCCGCAGTGTACATCATGTCGTAGGCGCGCTCTTGAACCCACCGCTCGACCTCCTCGAAAGCAACCGGCGTGGCTCCCATGTCCAGTACATCGACCGTACAGCCTGCAGCGCGGAAGGCGCCAGCTGCCAGCGCAAGTTCGAGCGGTGCCACTGCCTCTTGCCGAGGATCGAGGCACGAAGGAGGACACAGGATCACCACATGCATGATGCGCTCCAGTCGAAGAGTCTACAGGCGGCTGCGATGCGCCCGGCGGAATAGGAGAGACCCGTGGGACGGCAAACTTGACAGGTCCACCGCACGCAAGGTATAACGTATATTGAATCACAATAGGGGGGGGTTGTCCAGCGCCAGACCAGAGGTAGTCGAGCCGCCTCCCACCGCGCTCGCTCGAAGGCGGGACATGCTGATGAAAGCCTACTTGCTGGCCGCAGGCCGTGGTGAGAGACTGCGACCGCTTACTGACAGAGTGCCGAAATGCCTGGTGCCGATCGCGGGGCGGCCCTTGCTCGCGCACTGGCTAGAGCTGTTTCACGCCCACAACGTGGACGAGGTCTTGATCAACACCCACCATCTGGCAGAGCAGGTCCGCGAGTTCGTGCGCGCACACCGACCCCCGCCGCGTGTCATCCTGGTACACGAACCAGAGCTCCTGGGCACCGCTGGCACCGTCCAGGCCAACCGCGGGTTCGTCGAGTGCGAACCGGATTTCCTTGTCGCGTACGCTGACAATCTCACGCGCGCGGACTTGACTAGCCTCGTGGTGTTTCACCGGCGGCGCGGGGCGCTGGTAACGATCGCCCTTTTCCACGCGCCCGATCCCACCCGGTGCGGCATCGCGCAACTGGCCGCGGACGGCAGGGTCACCGCATTTGTGGAGAAGCCGGAGCATCCCCAGACGGATCTGGCGAACGCAGGCATCTATGCCATGAGCAGCGACATCTTCGACTACCTCGGCGATCAGACGCCCCTTCGACTTCGCTCAGGGCAGGCGCTTGATTTCGGGCGCGATGTTTTCCCCCGGCTTATCGCCGACGGCGCGGCCGTCTATGGGTGGGAAACCACCGCCTATCATCTCGACATCGGCACACCAGCGGCGCTGGCTCAGGCGGAGCGCGATGTCGCCGCGTGGTCACAGGAGGCACGGGCATGATCGTCACCCAGACTCCTCTGCGGATCAGCCTGGCCGGAGGCGGGACCGACCTTGCGCATTTCTGGCGCGAGGAGCCGGGAATGGTCGTCTCGACCGCCATTGACAAGTACGTGTTCGCTGTGATCAAGCGGCGTTTCGATAACCTGGTCCGCGTCGGGTACACCAAGACTGAACTGGTCGCCACTATTGACGAGATTGAGCATGACCTTGTGCGAGAGGCCGCGCGGCAGATAGACGTAGGCCCCGGATGGGAATTGAGTACAATGGCTGACGTCCCGGCTGCCGGCAGCGGCCTGGGGTCGTCTGCAAGCGTGACGATAGGTGTCATGCACGCGCTGTGTGCCTATGTTGGCAGACTGGTGACGGCCGAGGAGTTGGCGTCGCAAGCATGCCGAATTGAGATTGACGTCCTGGGCCGACCCGTCGGAAAACAAGACCAGTACATCGTCGCTTACGGAGGGCTACGGGTGATAGAGTTTGGTTGCGATGGCACCGTTACTACCGAGACCATCAAGATGCCGATGGATGCCCGGCTCAGGCTGGAAGACAACCTGCTGCTCTTCTACACGGGTCTTACGCGCGATGCCAGCGGGATCCTGGCGGAGCACGTCCGCCGCGGTCATCAGAACATGGGCAACCTGCGCCGCATACGGGACCAAGCGCGAGAGTTGCGGTGCGCTTTGGAACGGGGCGAGATCTCGGCAGCGGGTGAGGTCCTGCGGGAAGGCTGGGAGCGCAAGAAAGCCCTCGGCGGCGCCGTAAGCTCACCAGCAATTGACGCCATGTATGAGCGGGCAGTCAAGGCTGGAGCGCTTGGCGGCAAGGTGCCAGGCGCGGGCGGCGGGGGGTTTCTGCTCCTCTATTGCCCTGAAGGGACGCGCGAATCAGTACGGGCAGCCCTCGCCGACTACCGCGAGTTGCCTTTCCGCTTTGAGCCAGATGGTAGCAAGGCTGTCTTCAATGCGCGCCGCTGAGCAGGCGCGCTCAACTGGCACCTCCCCGTCGCGGGGCCGCGCGGCTGCATTCCTTGACCGCGATGGCACAATCATCCGCGAGGTGGACCACCTGACAGATCAGCGGCAGATCAGGCTCCTGCCGAGAGCGGCGCGGGCTATCTGCCGGTTGAATCGAGCCGGCGTAGCGGTCGTGATCGTCAGCAACCAGTCGGTGGTCGCCCGCGGCATGACCGATGAACGGGGAGTCACCGCCGTCAACGACGAAGTCTTGCGGCGGCTCGCGCGCCGGGGAGCACGCGTTGATCTGATCGAGTACTGCCCTCATCATCCAGAGGGGAGCGTCGCGCGCTACCGCAAGCGGTGCGGATGCCGCAAGCCCGCGCCGGGGATGCTGCTGCGGGCGTCGCGGGCACTGGCCCTTGACCTGTCGCGCAGCGTGGCCATCGGCGACAATGTCGGCGACATACTTGCCGGGCGCGTGGTGGGCGCCACCACCATCCTGCTGCTGGGAGGGCACGGCCGTGCTGCCCTCAAGGCACTTCGGCCCTCAGGTCGGCAGGCCGACTACACTACGACGACGCTCGCGCGGGCGGTTGACTGGTGGCTGACCCACGGCGCCATATTAGCACACGGACCAAGCAATGCATGGATTATGCCTCATAGCGCTCGATGAATGCTGCTCCTGCCGCGAGGAGGCAGCCGCACTGGCGTGCGGCTGGGAAGCGCTCCGACCTGGGCTCATGGCCCACGGCATTTCGCTCGAATACCTGGCGGGACCTGATGCGCGGCCGCACCTACCCTACTATTATGAACCCTCGGATTTCCCCGCAGCCGGGCCGGGCGTCAAGGAGGTAGTCCGCGAGGCGCTGGAACGCGTTGGCGTCAGTCTAGTGTTCGTGGATGGGGGGGCACAATGCGCATGTCAATTGCCACTGAAGGAGGCAGCAGCAGAGCTCGGGGTGCCAATCATCACCATTGACGGGACGTGGCTGCGACGGGAGGGCGCCCCGGCCATCGAACGCCTGACCGCAGCACTGGAAGCGCAACTCGCCGAGCGCGGTGGAGAGCAACTGATTATCCCGCCAGGCGTCGAGAACCGCGTGCCCAACGCGGTTACTCCTAGCACCTTGGACGTCGAATTGCTTGCGCGCTACCAGTTCGCCGCGGGGTTCGCGGCGGGGATGCGCGTGCTCGACCTGGGCTCGGGGGGCGGATACGGCAGTTACCTGCTCGCCCAAGCGGGAGCCCGGGAGGTGCTTGGCCTTGACCGCGACGATCGGGCGATAGCATTCTCGCAGCGAGGTTATTCCGCCCCCGGCTTGTCGTACGCGGTGGGTGATGCTCTGATCACCGGGCTGGAAAGTGAATCCTTCGACCTCGTCGTCTGCTTCGAGGTGCTGGAGCACATCATGCAGCACGACGAGCTGCTGAGCGAGATCGTGCGCCTGCTGCGCCCGGACGGCATATGCTTAGTCTCGACTCCGAATCGGAAGGTCCTGCGCGCGCAATTGGCGCGTCAGGGCCTGACCAACGTGTACCATGTCCGAGAGCTCTTCGTCTGGCAGTTTCGGGAACTCCTGGACCGCTACTTCCACCGCGCTGACCTTCTGGGCCAGCGCCTGGCCCCTACGTGGTCACACAGGCTTGCAGAGTGGGAATTGGCTCGCGGGCTGGCCAATGACCTGGAGGGGGTTGCCGCGCAGTTCCAGGCGGTAGTGGACGGCCTTCAGCAGGCCCACACGCGGGACCTGAAAGCGATCGAGGACATTTTGAACGAACAGGTCCGCGCCGTTAACAAATGCCTTAACAAATGCCTTCACATCGCCAACCAACAGGCGGCGGTGCATAGAGAGGTGAGTGCGCTGGGGGCGGCCGTCGCCTCCATCAGAAGCAAGCTGCGCCCCTCCTACTGGCTGCGACGCGCCTGGGGCAAAATGACGGGCAGCGCGGCGCGCCTCCCGGCCGAGTCTGCCACACCCGGTGCGGAGCCTGCGGCGACTGCGCTGACGCGCCAAGTGGCGGGCTTGGGCACGGAGCTGCTGCCTACTGGGGCTGACCAAGGGCTGCCCTTGCGCGGAATCTACCCTACCCCCTTTCAGTTCGCTGCTTATGTGGGATCCTACCTCCAGCGTTTTCCCTACCTTGCAGCGCCGCCGCTGGCCAGTGTGAGCGACGTCGAGCTCTCGCCGCTGCTTGTTGACATCAGCCCGCACCTTGTGGCGATATGCAGAGAGAAGCGCACCGCCGCCTGAGGCGAGGGCGTCGCCTGCCAGCGGGTGCTTACATGAGGCGATGTATCATGCGCGTAGCATATGTTTCGCAGGCGTATGCACCCGTCCGCGGGGGGAGCGAATGGGTGGCTCAGCAACTCAGCGAGCGATCGCTCGCCAGGGGGCATGTGGTGCGGGTGTTCACATCAACCGCGCAGCACGATGTTGGGTTCACCGATCCCACCGCGCCCAGCATGCGCGCCGGCGAAGACCAGGTCAACGGCGTCCCCATCACTCGTTTTCCCATTCGATTCGGCTTGCAGCGCGTGTGCCAAGCGGGGCGTCTGGCGGCGCGGCTTCCGGTAGCCCGGATCAGGGAGTCGCTGGATGCACACGCGCGGGGGCCGGCGCTGCGCGGAATTGCAGGAGCCGTCGCCGCCTGGCAGCCGGACGTCGCGGTAGCGGTGCCAGCCTCGTCGAGCGTCCTCGTTTACACCCTGGCGGCGCGCCGCCGCGCTCGGGGAAACCTGGCGGTGGTTACTATTCCCTGCTTCCACGCATTCGATCCCACCAGCAACCATCCGGCGGTAATCAGCCGCATCGCCCGGGCTGACGCCGTTATCGTGTTCACAACCCACGAGCGGGACGAACTGGTAGCCCAAGGCGTTTCACGGGATCGGGTAACGGTAGCGGGGCTCGGCGTGGACCCCACCCCGCTGGATGACGACGAGGCACTCTCCCATGACTTCCGGGCCAAGTACAACGTGGGGCGGTCACCGCTGATTGCCTTTGTCGGGCGCAAGCAGCGCTACAAGGGCGTGTGGTTCCTCATCGAGGCAATGCAGCAGGTATGGCAGTGGGTGCCCGATGTCCGGCTGGTGGTGGCCGGGGGGCGCACGATCGAATCTCCGCATATGCAGCGCGAACTCGGATATATGCCCCGTCACTGCCAAGCCCGCATCATCTGGATCGACGATTTCGCCGACGAGGACAAGCGCAGCATTCTTGCGGCGGCCGACGTGATTGCCTTGCCCTCCTTGCACGAGTCCTTCGGCCTCGTTTACCTCGACGCGTGGCTGCATAAGAAACCAGTAATCGGCTGCCGTCTAGGAAGCACGACCTCGTTGGTTGATGACGAAGTAGACGGACTGCTGGTGACCTTCGAAGACCATAGAGGACTAGCCCGCGCCGTATTGCGTCTGATGGCGGCGCCTGCGCTCAGGGCTCGCATGGGCGAGGCGGGATACCGCAAGCTTCTGCGCCACTACACGTGGGGCGCTGTCATAGATCGCTACGAGCAGGCATATGCGGAAGCTGCTAACCACGCGCGGGCGGAGCGGCGGCGAACGGCTTAGCGATGTCACACCCGAGCGTCAGTGCCGTAGTGGTCTGGGGTCAGGAGGATCTTCACGCGGTCCAGACCACCATCGACTCGCTGCGAGCGGGCACAGCGCCATGCCACGAGATCATCGTGGTCGAGACGGCGCGCAACGAGCGGGAGGTCATGCACCTGCGCGGCCTCTATCGCGAACCGGTGCTCCTTTCCCTGGCGCGCGGCGAGGGACGCGCCTACGCGCTGGCGTCCGGCGCGCGGGCGGCGACTGCTCAGCAACTGCTGTTTGTGGAAGCCGGCACCACGCTGGACACGGAAGCCCTGGCCCGACTGCGGGAACACCTTGACGACCATCCAGAGGCGGCTGCGGCGCAGCCGCTAGTGGTGATTGCGGAGAGCGAGAACTTCGTATATGCGGCGGCAAGCTGCCTGACCCGCGGCGGATGGGTGGTGCCTTGCAGCTACGGCGAGCGCACGAGCAAGGTCGCCGGGCGAAAGAGCGGCGCCGCACTACCCAACGAGAGCTGTGTGCTCGTTCGCAGGGAGAAGTTAGACCGGGTGGGCGGCTTGGATACGGAGCTGTTTGACGCCTTCTGCATGGCCGACCTGGGGATCCGTTTGCTGGCCGCCGGCGGCGAGATTGGTTTCGTGCCTGAGGCCTGGGCCCGACAGCCCTACGGTTACCCTGAACGAACCTACATCGTACGGCGAGCGCGCTTGCGCCTGGCGGCAAAGACGATGCCGCTGGGTCGTCTGGTGCTGATGAGTGGAAAAGAGTTGCTGCGCGACGCCTATCTCGGGTTGCGAGCCGTTTGCCACCGCAGCCGGGCAGAAGCAGCACAACTGATGCGTAAATGGCTGTGGCTGCTTTGGCGATTCCCGAGCGCCGCACGGCTGCGGCGCGAACTCGTCCCCTGGTACCGGCGGGCTGCGTCCGCTGTGGACGGCGGAGCGCCCGAACGTGCACCGCGCCTCAGCGCCTGGCCCCCACCCTGTCCTGGAGAGCTCACAACGCGCCGGATGGCCGCTGTTATCCACTTGGCTCGCCCGCCCGAAGCCCAGGTCGGCCTGGGTTGGGAACCGCCTGGCGCCTATGGGGCGGCAGAGGGGCTCGTTGCCCGTTCTGGGGCTACCGTCTTTCTTCCCTGGCCCTACCCACTCATAACTCCGCTTAGCCGCATAACCATTTATGGTGAATCAACGGCGCCCGGCCGATTGGAGGTTGAGATCAACGGCTGCGTTACCGCCCGTCTCGATCTCAGCGCAGGCGCGGTCAGCGCCTGCGCACCGCTGGGCGGCGCTTCTTCCCTGCAACGCGTTTCGCTCTACCCCTTGCCGGCGGCTGACAATGCTCCGCCGCCGACGCTTCGCGTGCACACCATCGCCATCGGCTGGGAAGGCTGTGAGGCAGATGCACGAGGTCAGGCCGACCCTATTCCCGCTTGAGCGGGCATGGTATGATGTGGCCGATTGCGTATCACACCTCCGTGCTATCTCTGCTTGTATGCGCTTGAGGATAGAGGAATGTCTTTCCGGGGACTTCTTCCTGCCGTTCTGGTCATAGCCCTTGCGGTTGCGGCGCTGGCATTCACCGCGGCGACACAGCCGCACCTGCCCCATTCGCTGCGAACCCTTGCGTTGGTGGTTGGAGCACTGGGACTAGCCGCGGTGACGCTACTCATCCTTATTAGGTGGCAGGCCAGACCGTCAGCGCATGAGCCGATCAATGTAGTACGCCTTGCCGACATCGTCCAGCCGCGTGCGCCGCAGGTGACCGAGGCGGTGGTGCGTGAGTTCAACTTCGAGGATGGGCCGCAGGGGTGGCAACCCACGGCAGGAGTCGAGTCCCTGCGTGTGATTGAGAGCGCGCTGGTCGGCGCAGTCGGCGTCGAGGGCGCCGCTCTGGAGTGGCCCTGCGCGGTCGAGGCGGAGACGGTAACGCATATCGTGCTGTCCATCTCCGCTAGCGCCGACGGCGTGATCGGAGCGCACTGGCTCGGCGCCGATGGCAGCCCAGCGGGCAGCGTGGTGTCGCCGGTGCACGGCGTGGGCAGTAGGTGGCGCTCCGGCGCGGCTAGCGATGGGGACAGCGTCTGTCAGATCATCGCACTACCCGTCGGCACAAGCGCCCAATGGAAAGGCCGCATATCCCTGATACGCATCGCACTGCGGACCCCCGCGGGCACGCGATTCCGCATCGAGCGACTGGCTGTCGTCAACCAGGAAGTAGGTTGGGTGGAGAGGGACGACCGGGTGGTGGTGCGCCGCTTCAAGTTCGACGGCAGCGAGGGGGCAAGCGGGTGGATCGGGATAGATGGCGCCACGGTGCACGCCGCGCCGGGCAAGCCGCTCACGTTCCGCAGCGACCGGGCCGGCGGAGCGATCTGGTGCGGCATCAGCCTCGACGCCGCTACCGTCACCCAGATCACGGTGGCCATGGATATTCCAGAGGGCCGCGCCATCTTCGACACCGCGCGCCTGTTTTGGGGGGTGGCGGACGGCCTGGCCCCTTCAGGGGAGCGCTACCTGGACGTGCGCACCTACGCCGGCAAGGGGATGCAGACCTACGTCTTCAATGTCGGCCAGGCGCCCGCATGGCGCGGCCACATCCGCTGGCTGGCGATCATGCCCGACACGGAGCGGGACCGCGTCGAGGCGCGCATCGGTGCGATCGCGTGCGAGCACCACTCGACGCGCCGCGTGCGGTTCGACGACGAGCTGCGCACGGCCCTGCCCGTTCCTGACGGCGAGCGCTTCGCGCATCGCGTGACGGTGCCCCGGCGCGCGGCGTTCTCGTGCAGCGTGGGGTTGACCGGGGCCGCTTCCGGTGAAGCGATCACCATCACCGTCGGCGTGACCCCCGATGGCGCTCGTCGCCGCACGGTGGTGGCGGAGCGCAGGGTGGAGCCCGGCTCCGTCGAGGCTGCGCGGTGGATTGATGTCAGCGCCGACCTGCGGCGCTGGGGCGGCCGCGCGGTCACGCTCGACATCGAGGCGCGGACGGCGGGCCGCCTGTCCGGCTTCGCCCTGGCTAACCCGGAGATCCGCTCCCGGCCGCGCGGTCGGGGGGGGCGGCGCCCGCCCAACATCGTCATCCTTGACCTAGACGCCCTGCGCCCCGACCACCTGGGCTGCTACGGCTATGACCTGCCCACCAGCCCCAACATTGACGCGCTTGCCGCCTGCTCGACCCTGTTCGAGCGCGCCTACAGCCAGGCGAACTGGACGCTCGCCTCCCACGCCTCGCTGTTCACCGGCAAGCTGCCGACCGATCTGGGCATGGTGCTGGACACGGATAAGCTGAGCGGCGATGAGCGGACCCTGGCGGAGCTGCTGCGGGAGCGCGGCTACGCCACCGCGGGTTTCGCCGAGGGGGGGTTCATGGGCGCCGAGTTCGGCATGGACCAGGGCTTTGACGTCTATTATGACACGCGCCTCGAACCCGACATCGCGCAGACCACGGAGCACCTTAGCCGCTGGCTCGAGGCCCACGCGGAGCAGCCGTTCTTCCTGTTCTTTCACACTTACGAGGCGCACGACTGGGTTGCGCTGAGACGACATCATCTCGACCCCTTCCTACGGACGCCGTATAACGGCCGCCTCGCCGGCGACTACAACCTGCGAGAGGAACTGAAGGAGCCCGATTATGTTCCGACCTGGCCCGACGCGGACGACATCGCCTACATGAAGGCCCTCTATGACGGCGAGATTCGCTGCGCGGATGAGTACGTGGGGCGGATACTCGGTCTGTTGGCCGCGCTGGGGCGGGCGGACAACACCATCGTCGTGCTCACCTCCGACCACGGCGAGGCCTTCTTGGAGAACCCGGAGTCCTTCGGGCACGGCGGGCGGCTCACCAACGCGCTGATCCAGGTGCCCCTGCTGATTCGCCTGCCGGGGCAAGTGACAACCTCGCGCGTGCGCGAGGCAATCGGCAGCTATTCCCTGTTCGCCACCTTACTGGAAATGGCCGGAGCGCTTCCCCCGGCCGACGCCGCCCCCTCGCTGGCGCAATTCCTTGCAGGGCGGGCAGCGCTGCCACGAAACCTGCTGGTGAGCACGGTCATTCACCAGTGGGCCCTCACGTCGGGCCGGCACAAGTTCTACATTTTCTTGGCAGGAACTGGAGCGTATCCGTCCTCCAACCGCGCCCTCTTCGATCTCGAAGCCGACCCCGAAGAGGACTACAATATCTCGTGGAAGGAACAACGTCTGGCGGCGGAGATGAGCAGGACGCTGGTGGAACGTATCGCGGAGCGCGCCCGCTTCACGCTGCTGCGGCCCTACGGCGGCGAGCAGGAGATGCGGGTCACGCTGCGAGGATCATTCGAATATGCCGTAGCGGCGGGCCAAGGCGCGCGTTTTGAGGGTGAACAAGATTCTGATGTGACGTTCAACTTCCCGTCTGGTGGGGCCTATCGCCCTGTCATCCTCTGCATGGCAATCCCTGGAGAAGCCATCGAAATCGAGGTTGCTTGCGGCGAGACAGACTTTCCGGCCTCACGGGTCTTCGTCGGTGAGGGTCGCCGTCATCCCGAAACCATGCCGTTCACCATTGGCGCGGGCGCCCTCTCATTCCGAGACCTTTCGGCATCCGTGCCGCCGAGGCCTCCGGAAGGGGAGGAGCCCTATCTCATGGTTTATCAGTTCCACGAAGTCTCGGCTGAACCTGTTGAGTTAACCGAGGAGCGGCGTAAGCAACTCGAGGCGCTCGGTTACATGTAGCGAGAATCTGCACGTTCATTTCTGAGCAATGGCCCATACCACCATGGGAAACCGAGGCTCATTCCGGAGCGAATGAAACAGCGGGCGGTAAGGCGCCCATCTGGTGAAGTTGGCCCGGATACAGGTGCGGTTTCCCCATGATCCAGTTTGAATGCGCTCCAGACTGAATCCACATTCCGCGAGGAAATACTTGATCCCAATCTCCGTCCAACGAGAGCAGTCGATAGGCTGATCGTGTATACGTATCAGGAACGGTGTGGTGATGAGCAAATATCCGTTAGGATTCAGCATCCTGTAAACATTCCTACCCGCGCGATAGGGCCAGAGCAGGTGTTCAAACACCTGCTCCGCAATGATCAAGTCAAACGTCTCTTCCAGCGAAGATCCGCAGATGTCAAAGTCAGGGTGGTGAACTTCTTTGTACTCTTTGAATGACTCCCATTTGCCCCAACTGCTGCCTGAGATCTCGAGTGTCTTCAGTGTATTGGGCTTTAGGCCTCTGACGATCTTTCGGGTCTCACGGTTCATGACCACCCGGCCCCAATATTCGTTGGTCTTGCCCAGTGTTCTCAGTGCCTCATAACCACGTCGAAGCATGGGATAACCTGGCAATACCTTAAGCACGTTACGGGCTATGGAGACTACTGTCTTCATGGCATGAGATACCGTTTTCAACCGGGGGTCAAGGGCGGGACTGCCAGTTGTGAGGAGAGAGTTCTGCCTTCCCGTCACGTCCTCCTGCACTGGGCCGGGTGGGCGATACGCAAGCCCTGGCGCTTCCCGGCGCAGGTGATGACGAGGTGAACGCCGAGCACGACCAGAGCCGCCGCGTACGCCCCCAGCCCAACCATCAACGCAACGCTGAAGCCAAAGAAGACGGCCAGCGTTACCGCGAGCACCGATCCCAGGACCGAAGCCGCGCCATTGACGCCCCAGAACCACGGTATCATGGCCTGAGCGCGATCGCGAACGACCCGGATGCCCAGCGGGAAGGGCATACCCATCAGCAGCCCCAGGGGCGCCAGGAACACGACGGAAAGGCATACGCGCGCCCCCTTGCTCGCGGCCAGAAAGTGGGCCAGTACGCTTGGCAGGACCAGCCTGTACACGAGCACCGAAACGCAGAGTAACCCCAGAAGCAGCACCAAGCGGCTCGCGGTTCTGGGCTCGGCCACCCGGTTGGTCAGCAGGCTGCCGAGCCCGCTCGCAATCAGCAGCGTGCTTAGCATGACCGACAGCGAATAAGTGGGATGCCCCAGGAAGAGGACGAACCTCTGCATCAGCGCCAGTTCGATCATGATGTAGGCGAGCCCGAGGCAGAGGAAGTAGAGCAAGAAAATGGCCTCACGCCGATGAGCTCGCAACGCTGGCCGCCGCAGGGTGTAGAGCGGCCCCAGGATGAACAGCACGACGGCGGCGCCCAGCAGCACCAGCAGGCTCACCAACAGCGAAATCGGGTTGGTGTTCCACTGGGACAGATGCTGAAGCAGCGAAGTGTACGATAGGTCCTTGCGGCTCGTCAGCAGGAAGAAGAACGGCCGGTCATCGGTAACCGGCGACATGTCGGCGGGCAAGGAGGCGAGGAACCCCTGCAGATCTGGCGTGGCGAGCAAGCGCTCGAAAAGCTCCTCCTTGCCTCCGCCGGGTGCATACACCAGTTCGAAACCCATGCGCGCCGACACCGCGCGCAACGTGGACAATTCCTGCGGGGCGAAAGGCGAGCGCTTCATCATGAAGGTCGCCACGCCCATCGGGCCAAACATGACTCTTGGCATGAGTACTACTGCGACATGGTCGGCAGGACGCTTCACGCCCTCCGCCTCGAGGGCGACTCGAGCGAGGGTGGCTAACCTGAGGATTTCGTCCGGCATCGGATAGCGGTACCAGTGGCTGATGCTGAGGATCCCGTCAGGGGTCAGGTGCTGATAGTAGTCGCGGAACGCCTCGCGGGTATAAAGGAGATTCTCGGTGAGCACGAAGCCGCCGCCCGCGGTCGCGGCCCAGGTATCGGTGAGCGAGGACTGAATGATGTCGTAGCGCTGCGAGGAGCGCGCGATGTAACTGCGGGCGTCACCGACGGTAAGGGAAACGCCGGGGTACTGATAAGGTCGCCCGGTGAAATCCGCAAATACGCGCTCCACGATGTCAACGATGGTGGGGTTGATTTCCACGGCGTCAACTTTCACCTGACCGAAGTTGAGGGCGGTGAGCACGTCGCGCCCGCCGCCAGGGCCGATCACGAAAACGCGGCCTCTCTGCTTGAGGTAATACGCTACCGCGGTCACGTCATAGCGCAGGTAGTCGAGGCGCGAGGGATCGCCGTCGAAGCGCACCAGGGGGGTTGCCGCGTTGGCGTCTATGTTGATGTACATCCCGCGATCCGGCGCCGGGCCGTCGTACGCGGGCGACAGGCCCCATCCGAACGGACGCCCTCCCCAAGACCCTCGCTGCTCGAGTAGTACCGCCAGGCGCGAAATGGGGTTCCAGCGCTCGTAAACCAGACTGACCTCCTCGCCCCCCTTGGCGGGATGGATGCGCCAGAGGTCGCGCGCCTGCCCGCCAAGGGCGAGCACCGCCAGCACCAGGCCCGCCGCCAAAGGCAAGCCCCGCTCGTACCCCACCAGCGGACGGGAAAAAAGCAAAGCGGCGCCACAGGCGACGAGCGCGATCACGACTAGCGCCGTC
>DATLAK010000060.1 GCA_035527535.1 Armatimonadota bacterium | reverse complement strand
GTGTCCCCGCTCAAGGTGCCTTCTCTTACCGGCCGCACCCCGCCATATAGGTCAGGCTCCTCATGCCTACCACGCAGTTGCCTACTGTCCCGAACTAAGGTGTGTCCCCGGAGTTCCCCACTGGGAATTGCCGCGATTCAGAACCCTACCGACCCCAAAGGTGCAGCCATGGCCCAATATACAACCCTACCAGTAAACCCGCAAGGAAGCCCAAGAGCATGAGTATCGGCATCGCTGCACGCCAAGCCTGATTCATGCTAAACCTCTATATACAACAGGTTCTGCCCCGAATCCCGCTTCTCCTCGCTCACCAGGCGGTAAACGTTATCGTAAACGTACGACGCGACATCCCCGTTTGCCTCTGTCATCGTGGCGCGATTGCCGACCTCCTCGTACTGGAACTCGGTCGCGTACCCGCCGGGGAACACCGGGTAACCCACCAGCGTCAGCCGGTTGTCGGCGTCATACTGGTACTGGGTGACGCCGCCCTCGCCGTCCCGCAACCGCGTGCGGTTGTAGTTGGGGTCGTACTGGTAGCTGGCGCTGCGGTAGGTCGTCATCGAGCCGTACTTGCGCTCGACCGCGATCAGTTGATCGAGCTTGCTGTAGCCGCCGTAGCTGCCGTAGCGGTAGTAGGTGTCGCAGGTCCCGTCGGTCATGCGGCTGACGGGGTTCTTCGCGACATAGGTCAGGTTGACGTCGTCGGCGGTGCCGGAAATTAGGGTGTGTGTCCCCGGAATTGCCCCGGAATTGCCAATTAAGGTGAATTAAGGTGACTGTCCCCGTGATCCGTGGCGTGTACCTCGTGGGCCAATGGTTGGGATGAGCGACGGCCGCCAAGATTCAGAGTTGGCTCACCGTGTCCCCCGCGCCCAACCTCCACGTACTCCCCTGGATCGGAACCGGCCTGGCCGTCGCCCTCGGGCTCACCCTGGCCCGCGAGCGCTGGATCTGGTTTCCCTTCCACGCGATGGGCTTCGCGATGGCCAACACCTACACCGCCGGCAACTTCTGGTTCCCTTACCTGATGGCGTTCATCGTGAAAGCGTTTGTCCTGCGCTGAGGCGGCAATAGGCTCTAGCGCCGCACTCCCCTTCTTTGTCGGCTTGATCGTGGGCGACGTCATGACCCAGTGCTTGTGGTCCGTCGGCACCTCCCTCGCCAACGCCACCGTTTACCAGTTCATCTCGCAGCGGCGCTGGGTTCGATCACGATCGCGGCGTAGGGGCCGAGGTCGCGCACTGTGACACTGAGCCGGTTGCCGCCGACGGTGGCGCGCAGATGCACCTGGCGCCCGCTCACCGACGGCTTGGGGTAGGGGCTATCCAGGCTGACCTGCACCTCGTGCAGCGGGATGATCTCGGTGATCTGCCGCGCGTCGGTGGGCAGCGTCCACGCGACGGTGCGATTCGCCAGGTGGATGATGGTGCGCTCGGGCGCCGCCTGCTTCCACACCGTTACCTCGAGCGTGCGCGGCGCCTTCACCATGATCTGCCGCCGCGGCAGCATCGCCTCCACGAGCTCGGCCATCCACTCGCCGATGTGCTCGTCGCCGTGCATCGAGAAGTAGCGCCCGACGTCGCACGCCACATACCAGGCGCGCCCCGCGCCGAACTTTCCCGCCACCACCGCGGGCCAGTCACTCGCCGCCATCGGCAGCGGGTCTTCGGTTCCGCTGACTGAGCCTGCCGGGTCCACCTCCACGCGCCGTGCGACGATTCGTCCCGATGTCGCCACCCGCTGAAACACTCCTGACACCGGCCCCGGTTCCCCCGGGCGCTCCACCGCGAAGTGCCCCTCCACAGCGTCCTTCCACGTCACGCCCAACACATCACCCAGGCCGAAATCGTCGCGCCGCCGGCCCCGCTCGTCCCCTAGCGAGGTCTCGGCCGTGGCGAGAATCCGCCCGCCGCCGCGCACGTACTCCTTCACCGCGGCACAGAACCCATCGCTCAGGTTGGCGGTGTTGGGTAGGATCACCAGGTCGTATCTGGCCAGGTCGGCGGCGGTGGTTCGCTCCGCCGCGACGATGTCACAGGGCAGGTGCTCCTCGATCAGCAGGCGCGCCCAGCCGCTAAACTCCTCCAGCCAGCGCTGGTCGCCGCGGCCGAAGTACTTGCGCGTCGCCCACGAGAACACCAGCCCGATCTTCGCAGCGGAGACCGCGCCCTCGTCGAGGTCCGCATCCTGCATGTAAAAGTCGAAGGCGTGTTTCACGTTGGCGAGCATCCGCGGGGAGGTCGTCGTGTCGGGACGCGCGCCCACGCCGCAGGGCCCAAACGCCTTGCAGCCGTTCGCCTTGCAGGCTGCTGCGTACAGTTCCCAGGTCGCGCGCGGCACCGGCCAGTGCGCGAAGTGCACTGGGTGCTGGGTGAGCAGCATCCACGACGGCTTGCCTACCGCGTGCTGCCACCGCACGTTGATGCTCGTCGAGTGCAGGTCGCTCGTCGGCGCGAGGAACCGGTCGAAGCATTCCGAGAGGAACACGTCCAACGACGGCAGCCAGGCCTCGTCCTGCCCAAAGACGGCCCCCACGTAGAGCGGCGCGAAAGGGTTGTGCGCCGCGACGATCCCCCGCTCGCGCAGCACCGCCGACACATTCGCGATCACCTCCGCCGCGCGTGCGCACCGCCAGTCAATGAACTCCACCCAGTGCTCCTGGATGGCTTCGCGCGTGATCTCCCGCGTGCCGCAGATCCTCTCCAGCGCGGGCCGGCAGCAGTCGCACGCGCAAATGTCGCCATTGAGGAACATGTCCAAATGGAAGGCGTCGGGGTGATAGCGGTCGCACACCTCGCGTGTGATCGCCACGACCTGCTCGCGGCGCGGCGAGTTGAAGCACGGCGACTGCCACGCACCGCCCGCCAGCGCCTGCACGCGGCCGTTGGGCTGCGACGGGTCCGCCCAACTGGCGAGGGGCTGCTCGGCTCGCGCGGCAACTGGGTCGCACCCCAGGGGCATCGCGTTCCACTGCGGGTGCTTCGAATCGAGCCAGTTGGTGTAGAGCAGGATCTGCTTGCCCCGCGCGCGCAGCCGCGTCATCACGTCGCTAACGTAATCCCGGCCCTTGAGGTTGGGATGCTGCGGCAGGATGGCGCTCGGGTAGTAGGCGATGCCGAACTGGTTGGTCGCGTACACGGCGACGATGTCGGCCCCGGTGCCGATGAGTTCGTCGGCGATGCGATCTGGATCGTATCTGGAGAACGCGAGGGCCTGCTCGTTGAGGGCGTACTGGTCGTACCAGTAAATGCGCGAACGCCGGTTCATCCACTCCATCGTAAGGTCCCTTCGATCACCACTGCGCGGCGAAGTCGCGCATGGTCATGAACTCGATGCCGTCGGCCTTCATCGCACCCAGGAACTCGTCGAGCGCGCGCACCGCGGCCGCGCCTGGGTTGCGATGCAAGCAGGCCTGACACGAAAGGTTGCAGGTATCGGTGAGAACCACAAGCGCCACGCGCATCCTCCATTGAGTGATCGGATGAGGAGAGCAGAAACAGGCGCATTCTAGCCCTCATCTTACTGGACCGCAAGTCGGTCGAGGACTTCACGCATTGCGCCTGTCAGCCGTGGGGTCGCTCTGGAGCCGATGTCCGAGCACCATGGCGATCATATTCGGCTCATCCTTCACTCGACCGACTTCCGTGAACCCGCACTTCTGGTAGCATCTTCTGGCGGCCTCGTTCGCCTCGGAGACACTGAGCACGATTCTCCCCAGGCCGAGCTCCTGAAAGCCATACGCACAAGCCACCGCAACCGCGTCCGAGCCATAGCCGCGGTAACGGTTCTCTGGCCGGAAAATGTGAATGCCGAGCACCGCTTCCTTCCGGTCCGGGAGCTGCCTCTGCAGTATCACTTGTCCGACCAGATCCCCGGCTTCTGTGCAAAGGCCAAAGAAGAGAGTCGCCTCGTCCCTAGTCGCCTTGTAGAAGCAGCGTGCGTCTCGTGCCAATTCGAGATCAGAGTCTCGCCCAGCCAGCAGTACTTGGTCTTCCGACACGCGCCTCAGAGATACGCTCGCTCCGCTGATCGGCGGCCCTGCATAGACAGGCATCGTACTCCTCGTTTGTAGTGGATCAGCCCGTGACGCGATCTTTGCCGAGTGGGAATGGGAGCGCTGACGGCGCCATCCGCATCACCGATATGGCAGGGAACCCATAGGTACACGGTACTGAATGGAGCCCTCCTCGCGATAGTCCCAGTTCCCATATCGTATCCCATTCCCGAATCGCAAGCAAGATACCTGGCATGCTCCTTCCCTCCATCTTGGGCGGACGCTAGCAGCTGCGGGGACACGTGCGCTGCAAGCCGCGGCTTGGGCTGCAAGTGCCGATAGTAGGTCGCCGGGCTGATTCCCGCCGCTTGCAGCACCCCCACCCGGCACCCCGGGACCGGGATCATCTCCAGTTCCTGTCGCATGATCGCCATGACCTCGGCAGTCAACCTCAGCT
>DATLAK010000059.1 GCA_035527535.1 Armatimonadota bacterium | reverse complement strand
GCTCACCCAACGGGTGTGTCATCCCGAGCAACGCGAGGGATCCCCTACCGGGGTTGCTCGCGGCTGGAATCGCTGATCTTGCGCATCCCCGATAGGGGATTCCTCGGGCGCGTCGCTTCCTCGGAATGACATGCCCGAAGCCTTACGCATAATCTGGGTCTAACGATGCCTGGCTGCCTCGTATTGCGGTTTCCGCCCGGCAGGGATGGCTCTTCTCCTGCAGAACCGTCCCTGGCAAGAGGGGGCTCCAAGATGAGTGACAGCGGGCAGCACGAGGGGACTGGCTCGCATTTCCCTGCGCGCAGCAACAGGGAAACTGCGTGCCTGTACCCGTCGAAAAGCATACCGGGCGCGCAGGGGCGGGCGTTGGCGCGCGGATTTCCGTCCCTGGCGGGCCGTTTCGCCAGCCGGCTTCTGCTTGCCGTTTCCGCGGTACGGGAGCTGCGCGCGCGCCCGGCCCTGGTGGCGGTCGTGCTGGCGCTGGCGACCGCATCCTGGCTTTCCGCCAGCTACGTCAACGGCCGCATCGCCGCCCGCCGGTGGACGCTGGCGGGCCAGCCGATGCCCACCGCTGAGCGCTCACCCCTTCCCTTTGCGCAGCGGTGGATGCTGCCCTATCACAACTCGCCGGTTGCCTCTTTGCTGTGGGTGCCGTTCGCCCGCTTCGCCTCTCCCCTTGGGCAACCGTCGTCCGTCGCCACCCGCTGGGTAGTGCTCGCCTACTACCCGGTCATGGTGAGGCAGTTCCGAGCGGCCACGCATGCCGCGCCGCCCCGTAGTGCCGCCCGCCGCTCCTCGGCGCAGTGGGTCATGTACGGTTACCCCGTGGCAGTCGGCGTGCTGGCAGCGCTCGTGTTACTCTTGATCTTGGTCGGCCTGCTGGGCTGGGTGCGCGATAGGGATAAGCCCGTTCGCCTGAGTGACTTGCCCGGGTACTGGCGGCGGCATTATTGGGCGATGCTGGCGCTAGCGCTGATCGGCGTGGCACTCGCGGCAGTTGCGTCTCTAGTCCTTAACCGGCTCGCGGAGGCCGGAAGATCGGGGCCATCGGCTCTGTCCGATGTCGCCGAGACCATCCAGAGCTTCGCCTCACTAGCGGTGATGCCGATCCTCGGCCTGCTGTTCATGTTCGCCCCGTTCGTGATCGTGGTGCGAGGGGTGGGTTGGTGGCATGGGATAATCGGGGGGCTGCGGCTGTGGCGATCCCGCTGGCCGGCGGTGGTGGCGCTGTTCGTGCTGTTCCGCGTGGGCTGGGAGGTGATCGCGGTTTGGAGCGCCGCGACGCCCTGGAATAGATGGGGCGGCGTCCTGACTCGCGCGCCGTGGCTGTCATCGCCGCCGGCGCTGCTGGCCTGGTCGTGGGTGGCCACAATGGGCGCGGCCCTGCTCGGCCTGTGGGCGGCCTACGCGTTCATGGAGATCGCGCGCCCACCGGCGTCGGCAACGGAGGAGGTCGTCACATGAGCCCTTGGAACGCATTCTGCGTGGCGCGGACGGCGGCCGGACGCCTCGTGCACCGACCCGGGTTGGCGCTGGCGGTGGTGGCGCTAGCCAGCGTGGCGTTCGTCTCAAACGCGTTCTTCAACGACGCCGCATCACCGCGTCACCATCCGCGGTCGGACGATCGGCGACCGCCCTTCGCCCAGCGGTGGCACGCCCTCTATCGCGCGCCCGGCCTGCATGCGTTGGTGTGGCAGCCGCTCGCAGGGTTTACCGAGCCCGCCTACCCCCTGACTCACATCGCCGACGGTTGGTCGGCGTTTATCGGTCGCCGCCAAGCGCCGAACTCGAGCTTCGACCCGACGCGAATGTTAGCGGCGAGGGCGATCTTGCTCTCCCTGGTGACGGCGCTCGTCCTCGCCTGGCTGCTGGGGGCCATCACCGTCAAGGATGACTCGTCCCGCAAGGCCGCGGGTGCGGCACAACGGCTGCGGGCGCACTACTTGCCGATCCTGCTCGTCGTCCTCGTGCCCGCGGCATGGCAGTTCATGATGGGGGCGATCATATTCGGTCGGGGGCCGGCTCCGGGCGTCAACCTTCTACGCTGGCTCGCGCATCATGTCGGCAGGGACGGCGCCCTCTCGGTGTGGTACGCATCGGCGATGATTCCGTTCGTGCTTCTGATGCTGGCGCCATTCGCGATCGTGGCGCAGAACACCGGGGCCTGGCGGGGGATCTCCCAAGGTCTGCGTCTGCTTGGGCGGAATGTGCTGGCGCTCATTGGGCTATTCGTCATCGCTTGGGGCGGCTATCAAGCTCTGCTGCTATGTGATGCCGCAGCGTCGCTCCCGGCACCGCTTGTCAGCTGGTTCATCATGCTCAGCTTGCCGGGACTGACCATATTCTGGAGCTGGGTACATTGGGTGGGGATGGCGCTGCTCGGCCTGTGGGTGGCCTATGCGTTCATGGAGATCACGCGTGGGCCGGCCGAGGCGCCGCACCCGAGCGAGGCTTGAGATGGAGGGGAAAGTCGGTGGCTTCGCGCTCGCGCGGTTAGCCGTGGGGCACCTCGTCCGCCGGCCAAGGGTGGTCGTGGTCGTGCTGGTTCTTGCCAGCCTTTCGTACTTGTCGGGCATCGCCGCCGACGGGTTCTACTGGCAACATTGCTCCCGAATGAGCAAGGCTGAATACGCCGGGCTGATGGGCTTTGCCTCCGACGTGGAAAGAGGTCCGGCTTCCTCGGCGAAAGTGCCGAGCCGCCCGGGGTTCGCGCGCCGTTGGCTGTCAACGTACACGGCGGAGCGGTACACATGCGTTCTCAGTTGGTCGCACCTGCCCCGCTTCGCCGCGCCGCTGTCGGGGCCTACAGAACTGGCGGATGGGTGGACGCGCTGCCTGAACCGCTTCCAGCTTTTGGCTTCGTACGCATCAGGCCAAGGCGCGTATGGCGCCCTGAAGGCGATGCCTGCGCTGCTCATCGGCACGTTGTTCCTCGTCGGCCTGCTCGGCTGGGTGAGGGATGTGAAGTGCCCGCCGCGCTTGACTGACTGGGCGGAGTACTGGCGATCTCACTACGTGCAGGTGCTGCTGGTCGGCATCATCTTACTGGCGGTCGCGGCGGTATACGGGACGGTCGTAATGTATGTAAATGTAATTGTGACAGACATGATTCTCTCGCGGAGGGCGCAAGTGCTACGCAGTCTCTCCCAGCTTATTGCTGCTGAGGAAGCAGTGACGGCGGCGCTCCTCGTGATCTGGATGCTCGCGCCCTTCGCTGTCGTCGCGCGCGGACTCAAGGCTTGGACGGGCATCGCCTCTGGGCTGCGTCTGCTGCGTCACCACTGGCTGTCGCTAGCCGTCCTGTTCGTCATTTTCCGAGCGGGCCGTGAGGTCGTGACGGTGTGGCAAGTCTTGTCGCCATGGATGTCGGATAGTGCGAAGTCCGGGTTCGGCGTGGGGCTGCCGGTCGTGCTCTGGAAGTGGGCCCGGGTGCTCGCAAGCGCCCTACTCGGTCTGTGGGTGGCCTATGCGTTCATGGAGATCGCGCGCCCACCGGCGCCGGTCGAAGCGCCTGCTCCGGCCGAATGATTCATCCGCCACTCGGACCGCGTGCGGAGGCGGTCCCGATCAAGTATCATTCAGAGCGAGCGCAGGCGAGCGAAGAATCTCGCCGGGGGAGATTCCTCGGATTCGCCTCGGAATGACCGTATCGGGCGCCTCGGGATGACGGAGCAGTCGCGCGCAATGCAGGGCGTCGCCAAGGTCATGTCATTCTGAGGAAGCGCAGCGACCGAAGAATCTTGCAGGCGAAGTGCGATTCCTTGCCGAGATCCTTCGCTACCGCTCAGGATGACATCTTACGAGTCGGCTGCGAGTGCCCAAATGGATTATGCGCCGGCTGCTGGATCGCACCCCCATCGGCGGCGCCGGACGCCTTCGTCCGCCGAAGGTGGACTTCGCCACCCGCGGTGGTCAACAATCCGGGTCGGCGCCCACGGGGTTCAAAGAAAAATCCCGGCGACGGCCTACTCTCCCACCGCCTTGCGGCAGCAGTACCATCGGCGCTGAGGGGCTTAACTTCTCTGTTCGGAATGGGAAGAGGTGTTGCCCCCTCGCTACGGTCACCGGGAAATTGCTTATCCACAGATCAACACAGATGGACACAGATTTGAGAAACACGGAAAAAGAAGAGGCGACCAAGGCGAGCAGTTCGCTCCGCTCTGTCTGCAGCTTGCCCAATCTGCGAAATCCGCGCCACGGCGGCCTTCAGGCCTAGCCGCTTAGCCATCTGCGGATTGATGTTGATGGTGAATGACGGAGTGAGGCAGGGCGCGCGGCCACTGCGAGCGCGCTGAGATCGGGGGGACAAGCCCTCGGCCGATTAGTACTGGTCAGCTCAAGCGGTTGCCCGCCTTACACTCCCAGCCTATCAAGCAGGTACTCTTCCTGCGGCCTTACTCCCTTAACGGGATGAGAAGTCTCATCTTGGGGTGGGTTTCGCGCTTAGATGCTTTCAGCGCTTATCCCGGCCGGACTTGGCTACCCAGCGTATGCCCCGGGCGGGACAACTGGTACACCATTGGTCCGTCCACCGCGGTCTTCTCATACTGGCGGCAGCGCCCCTCAAACTTCTTACGCCCACGACGGATAGGGACCGAACTGTCTCACGACGTTCTGAACCCAGCTCGCGTACCGCTTTAATGGGCGAACAGCCCAACCCTTGGGACC
>DATLAK010000058.1 GCA_035527535.1 Armatimonadota bacterium | reverse complement strand
GTGACGCCGTCAAGTCGCGACGCGCGCAACGAACTTATCCACAATCCACACCTGGGCCTATCCCCCCCAACCTCGCGGGAGGGAGGGGGACATTTTCCCTGTGCAGTTGCATGGGGACATAATCGCTATGCTACCAGACGGCACGTCGAAAGGCTTGACACGGCAAGAGGGCGATGCTAACATAAGGCGTATCGTCTGGAGGCCCATCCAGGCGCAAGGATCGCTGGCGCTTGCTGGGCGGCGCGCCACTGCCGCGAGGCGTCCGCCAGGGCGGCGCGTACGGTTCGAGAGAGCAGGGCAGCGATCCCGGCTGTGTGGTGGCCGATGAGCGAAACGCCTAGGGCTCCGTCAATCGCGGCTATAGAGCAGACGATCAAGCGTCTGCGCAATGTGCTATCGGTGCGCGTGGCTGGAAACGGCCAGGGCATGGTGGACGAGATCCATGTGCTGGTGGACAGCAAGCGCAACCCGAAGCAAGTTGGGCGCGACATCGAGTCCGCGCTCATGAGTGAGCTCGGGCTGCGGATTGACCATCGCAAGATCAGCATCGCGCAGGTGCGCGACGGCGAGGGGCGGACGGCGGACTCTCGCCTGCAGCTTGTCAACATATCGTTCTCGGTGGACCGCCGCGCGGTGCAGGCGCGGGTCACGCTGGGGCGCAGCGAGGACTCCTTCGCCGGACTTGCCTCGGCGCCGAGCTACGACTACGAGCAACTGCGGATGGTAGCCGAGGCGACGCTGCAGGCGGTGACCGAGTACCTGCACACGGCGGTGGAGGATGACGGCCTGCGTCCCTCCCTGGTGATTGAGCAGGTGCAGCTTGCCCCCCTCGGCAACGGCGATGACCTGGTGACGGTGTCGGTGAAACTGGTTCATGGAAGGGGTGATGAAACGCTGGTAGGGTCGGCGCTGGTGCGCCGCGACGCGTGGAAAGCGGCGGCGTGCGCGACCCTGGACGCAGTCAACCGAAGATTGCCTTGGTTTGTGGAATAAACGCACCTGACATGGCAACAACATAGCTAGCCAGCATTCCGTCCCGGCGCAAGCGCCGGGCGGCGATGCCTTCCGTAGCGGGGACCAGGATCCAGGACGTCAGGGCGAAACCCCTGGAGCGGAGCGGATGCCTGTCTGCTTTCTAGCGGAGCCAGGCAGAGTACTGAACTCCAGGAGGTGTCGCTGTGGGAAAGTGGATTTCCGCACTGCTGGCCCTGCTGTCTCTGGTTCTGGCCGGCGGCGCCTGGATTTCGTGGCCGTAAGCTGACCGGAAGTTGATGTAATGCCCGTTCTCCCTGGACTCCCGGTCCCCCACGGAAGCAATCACCGACGGGCATGTCGAAACTGTCGCCGCCATTGCGGGCATACCTCATCGCCGTCCCCCTGCTGGGGGCCGCTCTGCTGGCGTGGCTGACCATCAGGCTCGCCGGCTATCCCCACCTCAAGCTGATCGAAGGCATTCTGTTCTTCCTCGTGCTCACCATCATCGCCGCCCAGTCCCCAGTGCAACTGCCCCGGGGCGGCATCATGAGCATGGCCTTCGCCGTCGGCTATGCCTGCATCATCATCTACGGCCCTGCGGTTGCGGCATGGGTGGCCGTGCTCAGCACACCGTGGCTGCTGCGCAAGAGCGTGTGGTACCGCATTACATTCAACGCCGGCCAGTACGTCCTGACCGAGGGCCTGGCGGGCCTGGTCTACCAGTGGGCCGGCGGCGAATTCGTGGCCCTCTCTCCCGATCCCCTATCGCTGCGTCACAGCGGCGCCGCCATCATCCTCTCGGGCCTTACTTACGCGCTGATCAACAGCTTCGCCGTCGCCATCGCGCTGGCGCTTCACGAGAAGCGCCGGCTCCTGGGCACCTGGCGCGTGGGCTTCGGCTGGATGGGGCCGCGTTACCTGGCGCTCGCCCCGTTCGGGGTGCTGATGGCGATGGTCTATCAGCTTCAGCAATTGCGCTACGTCGGGGTCGCGCTGTTTCTGCTGCCGCTGTTCTGGGCGCGCTATGCGTTCAAAGGCTACATGGACATGCGCGAGGTGCACCAGCAGACGGTCGAGGCCCTGACCAAGGCCCTCGAGGCGTACGACGCCTACACCGAGGACCACTCCGACCACGTCAGCGAGCTGGCGGAGAAGCTGGCGGTGCGGCTCGGCTTTCCCGAGACGCGCATGGAGGCGCTGCTGTTCGCGGCGCGCCTGCACGACATCGGCAAGTTCGTGATGGAGCCGGTGCTCAACAAGCAGGAGAAGCTGAACGAGGACGACTGGGCGCTGATCAAGCAGCACCCGGCCGAGGGCCAGCGCATCGTCGCGGCGATCGAGGTGCAGCCCGGCGCCGCGAGCATCGTTCGCGCCACTCACGAGCGCCCCGACGGCAGCGGTTACCCGGACGGCCTGCGCGGCGGCCAGATTGACCTCGCCGCCAGCATCATCGCCGTCGCCGACGCCTACCACGCCATGACCTCAGACCGCGCCTATCGCCGGGCCATGCCCGAGCATTCCGCCATCGCCGAGCTCGCTCGCGGCGCCGGCACCCAGTTCGAGTCCAACGTCGTACAGGCCCTGATCGAGCTGTGGCAGCAGGGCGAGCTGCCCCAGCCCCAGCGGAGAGATCATGCGGCGAGCGCTTAAGGTATATGTCTGGTTCGTCAGTGTCGCCGGCATCGTCGCCGTCGCCGTGACCGCGCGCTGGGGCAATCTGGAAGGCCTGCCCCACGCCTCACACATGGTGCTCGGGGACGTCGCCTTCTTCGTGGTCATGGGCTGCCTGCTGGACATGATGATTGTGCCCATGGCGCGCGGCGGGGCGGTGTCCGCCGGCTTCGCCGTCTTTTACGCCTGCATGTTGTACCTGGGGCCCTACCTGGCTGCGTTCGTCGCGGTGTTGGCCACGCTGTGGACCGATATCGCAGTGCGCCGCGGCATCCCCTTCTACAAGACCCTGTTCAACGTCGGCCATTCGGCGATCTCGGTGCTCGCGGCGGGGGGCGCCTACTACGTGCTCATGGGCGGACGGGTGGCCGATGTGCGCCTGGCGGATCTCGCCGACGTCGCGGCCATCATCGGTTCGGCGGCGGTGCTGTTCGGCAGCGAGGTCACGGCCGTAAACCTGGCGGTGGCGCTCGAGCGCCGGGCGCCGCTGCGCAGCGTGTGGATCGGCAACGCGCGGCTGGTGCTGCCCCTCGACGCCGCGCTGGCGGGCGTCGGGCTGCTGGTGGCCCTGCTCTACGAGAATCGCGATACGTTGTTCCAGGGCTACGGGTGGGCTTTCGTCGCCTCGGTGCTAGTCCTGCCCACCACCCTGCTCTACTACGGCTCCCGGCTCTACATGGACATGCAGCGGGTGTACGACAAGACCCTGCGCACGCTGGTGGCGCTCAAAGAGTCCAAGATCCACGCCGGCGCCCAGGAGACGGTGGGGCACGGCGAGCGCGTTGCCAACCTCGCTTCGGCCGCGGCGGACGAGCTGGGCATGTCCGCGGACGACGTCCAGTCCATCCGCTATGCCGGCTATCTCCACGACATCGGCGACGTGGCGGTGCCGACCCAGGCCTTCGACGGCGACCACGAGGACGCCGCGCTGACTGAGGAGCAGGCGACAAAGCTCCGGCGCCACGCCGAGATCGGTCATGACATCCTGCGGCCCATCGGCTTCCTGCGCCGCGTTGCCGTGCTTGTGCGACACCACGATCGCCGCTTCGATGCTGGGCCCTACGGCCCCGACGGGGAGGTGATTCCGTTCGGTTCGCGCCTGCTGGCGGTGGCCGAGCGCTACGACGACGTGACCAGGAGCGCGCGCGAACCGCTGTCCCCCGACGACGCAGTGCGCCGCCTGGTGGAGGAATCAGGCTCGCGCTTCGATCGGCGCGCGGTGGAGGCGTTCGTGCGCATGCTGGCGCGCGAGGCGGTGGTGGACGCGGTGCGCTGCGAAGAGGCGCCAGATGCTATTTGACGCGGTGCTGGCGGCGATCGTCGTCGCCCTCGTTGCCGGTGGGCGCCTGTCGCGGCTGGCGGGGCTCGAGCTGCGCTGGACGTGGGTCTTCGTGGCGGCGTTCGCCCTGCAGTTCGCCATCAAGCTCCTCGGCATTCGCGGCTGGCAACCGATGGCGGCTGCCGCCCCGGCGCTGCACGTGTTCTCCTACCTGCTGCTGTTTGCGGCGCTGGCGGCCAACCGCCGCCTGTGGTCGCTGTGCTTCGTGGCGCTGGGGGTGGCCCTGAACTTCACGGCCATTGTCGCCAACGCCGGGGCGATGCCGGTGCGGTCCGATCTCGTCCGCGCCGCCGGCCAGCAGCGGCTGCTGGCGGCGGTCGAGGTCGGCCGTTTCCCCACCCACCGTCTGCTCGACGAACACACCCGGCTGCCCTGGCTCGCCGACCGCTATTTCCTGCCCCCGCTGCCGACGCGCTTCCCGCGCTCGTGCGTGTTCAGCCCCGGCGACGTCTTCATCACCCTGGGCGCGGTGCTGCTCGTTCTGCGCGGCATGGGCGCCTTCGGGTGGGGGCAGGAGGGGAAGGAAGCAGGGAGCAGCAAGTAGGAACCAGGTTTACGCTGCGACGTCTCCTGCCATCCGCTTCCCCGAAAACGCCGCCGCAAGCCAAATGGCGCGTAGGGCTCAACGGGGCGATGGTGGGGGCGCTCCCCACCGCATCGCCGACAGAAGTATCCCGCCCCCGTATTCGGTTGCGCCTGCGGAGGACTTGCTCACTTTCGCTCTCCCAGCGCGTCATAGAGGATGGAGGCACGAGAGGTGACGCGTGCGACTGACCGCGAGCTCGTGAGCCGGGCGCGGGCCGGGGAGGCGGAGGCGTTCGCCGCGCTGATGGAGAGATACCGCGATGTGGTCTGCGCGATCGCGTACAGCTACCTGCGCGACTGGGATGACGTGCAGGACGCGGCGCAGGAGACATTCGTCCAGGCATACTTGCGGCTACAGCAACTCCGGGAGCCCGAGAAGCTCGGCGCATGGCTGCGGAGAATCGCGGCCAATGTGTGCATGGGGATGTTGCGACGGCCGCCGACGGCGGAGTTAAGGGACGATGTCGCGGCGCCCGATGACGCGGTACGGAGCCTGACGCGGGTCGCGGTCGCGGACGCGCTCGGGCGACTCCCCGAAAAGACGCGGGTTACCACGGCGCTGTTCTACATCGGCGGTCTCTCGCATGCTGAGGTTGCCGCACTTCTCGAAGTGCCTCTGAACACAGTGCGCAGTCGGCTGCGAAGTGCGCGGCGGCGGCTGGCGGAGGAGGTGTTGGCGATGGTCAGAGACGAGTTGCAGGAGGGCGCACGCAAGGTGCGCATCCGGAATCCGAGGGTCATTCAGGTCGAGCTTCGGGAGCCGCCGGCCCCGCAGGAACACGCGGACTTTCTCTATGGCCTCGTCAACGTGCTCGGAATCACGTTCGGCGAGCACCTGCGGGCGATCTTCCGCGCGGAGAGCTACGCCTGGGACGATTTCATGCCGCTGTGCTTCATCTACAGGGACGGGCACATGGTGGAGCACCGGTGGAAGCTGTGGTCGGTGGTGGAACACCTGATGTACCTGGCGAAGGGGCGCTACCGTGTCGACCCGTTGCACATGGGGGACGAAGGGCCATTCTACGACGCCGGTAACCCAGGCGATGTGCTGCAGGCCCCGTGTACGCCGATGCTCCGGCTGGTGGTGAAGGAACACAGCCTGCTGCTCTGGGGAGAGGATATCCGGCCGCGCATCGAGTTAGTGCAGGATCGGCAGGAGTTGTTGAGGGATGTGCTGGCGCCGGCCCTCAACTGGCTCAGAGGCATTCACTATGCCAAGCCGGATGCCTCGTCGGCGTTAGACGAAGAGATCCGGTACCCGCTCTCAGACCCCGCGCCGGAGCGGCCGGACCGCGGCTACGGGGACTTCATGCACGCTTCACTCTTGCTCCTCCATATCGCCCGCGCGCTTGTCTTCCTGAAGTGCGGACAGTTGGTATTGAACCAGATGGATGTCGCGGATGCGTTCGCGCAGCATGTCGGCGGCCCGTGGGCCGAGTTGGTGTGCCACATTGCCGCCGCACACGCGGGGGGCCTTCCAAAGAATCGACAGCGCCAACTGCATCTCTGGGCATGCCGAGAGCTGTCCGCGTGTGGGAACTGCTTGCTGGAGGCGATGGGCTGTTCCCGGAAGACGGGCTGAGCACTGTCCACACCGAGGGCAGGACACTTATCTTCCCGCGCAGGTTCCCGTGGGTGAAGTGGGGCGGGCAGGAAGGCGGGCGGCACGGGCCGAAGTATGAAAGGTCACATCCACTCGTGGAGCACCCAATGCCCACGCTCTCCGCAACCGAGTTCCGCCGCAACCACTATGACCCACAGGGGCAATGGTGCCTGCTGCATGGGCCCGAGCACGAGCTCAAGCTGCGCGTGCGCAGTGCCATCATCAACCGCCTGGTGGCGCCCGAAGATCGCGGATACGCCGTGGAGACGATGACGCTGGCCAAGGGCGCGCGGGCGGCCGCGGTCATGCGCGGGGCGCAGACGCCGGCGATGCTGGGCGCGACGCGAGTCGTGGTCGTGGAGTCGATCGAGAACCTGTCCGCGGGCGAGCAACGCGAGCTGGCGCGAGGGCTCCAGGTGGCCCCGAGCACCACCGTGATCCTGGTCGAAGGCACTCGCGGTCAGCACGGCGGTGACCGCCCCCGGGGGGCCGACAGAGCGGGGCGCTTGAGTCGCGAACTGATGGAGGCGGTGGCGGACGCGGGCAGCGTCGTCGAGTGTCAGACCCCGACGCGCGACGACGCCGCGGCCTGGGTCGCGGCGGAGGCGCACGCGCTGGGCGCGGCGATCAAACCCGCGGCCGCAGCCATGCTGGTGGAACGCGTCGGCGCCGACCTCGGCCGGCTCTCGCGCGAGGTCGAGAAGCTCTCCCTGCTGGCGGTCGGGGATGAAGGAATCACCACCCAGCACATTGAGGAGGCGACGGCGCCGACGCCGGAGGACAACATCTTCGCGGTGGGTGACGCTATTGGGGTCGGAGACGGCGACCGGGCGCTGGCTGCGCTGCGCGACCTCATGCTTTACCAGGGCGTCGAGCCGACCACGGCCCTCGCCTTCATGGCCCGTCAATTGCGCTTGATCTGGCAGGCGCGGGTGCTGCTTGACGCAGGCTGGCGGGGGGGCGCCGAGGTGCCGGCGGCGGCGCAGGCCCTGCTGCCCGAGCGCAACGACATCCGCCAGTATCTCGGCGGACGCCGCTGGCTCGTCAACCGCCTGCTGGGGCAGGCGCGCCGATTCCCCTGGCCGCGGTTGATCCACGCGGTGCGCCGGGTGCTGACTGCGGAGCTGTCGCTGAAGGGCGTCGGCGCCGGGATCAGCGATCCTCGCATCGCGTTGGAGATGCTGGCGCTGGACCTGTGCCGATGGGATGGGCGCTCCGCGACGGGCGAGGGATGATATCGCGAAGGCGCGGGCTTGGCCGCGCGGCGCTTGCGCGCTTCGCAGCCCGCCGGCGGCGGGCTCGCCGATGGGGGCCGCCATGGCGCAACCGCGCCTGCATGCGATCATACGGGGGCGGGTGCAGATGGTAGGCTTCCGGGCGTTCGTGCAGAGACGGGCGCTCGAGCTCGGGCTTGCCGGCTGCGCGCGCAACACGCCCGAGGGCACGGTCGAAGTCGTAGCCGAGGGGCCGCGGGAGCGCCTGGAGCCTTTGCTCGCCGATCTGCATCGCGGGCCGCCCGCGGCACGGGTGGACGGCGTTGACGTGCGGTGGGAGCAGGGGGATGGTACATTTCGCTCCTTCCGGATCGGCTGCTGAACAGTGACCTGCGGGCGTTGTCATCAGCATAATCCGCCCGGGCGCGCGACGTGTTGGAACTGCGGCGAGCCGCTGGCGATGACGCCGGCCGCAGAATTGCCGCCACCGGCCGGTGGTGGTGCGCCTTCGCGCGGGGGAGCCGGCGCGAGCGCTGATGCCGATGATGTCTCCGAGCTGGGGGTGCTGGGGCCGCTGGGTGGGAGCCAATCCCCCCAGCATCCTCTCCACCCGATCTCGAGCCGCGTGCCGTTAGCCCGCACCGGGACCGCGCGGAAGGGGCGCCAGTTGCTCGTGCGCGGGAGCGTCGGGGGCGCGCTGACGGGCGCAGCGGCGGTGGGCATCGCGTACGGCTTCCTCGCCGCCGCCGCTGCGGATGTCCTCGAGGCGGCGGGAATCTCCCCCGGCGCCACGCTTGTCGTTTCCATCGCCTACGGCCTCATGGCGGGTGCGGTGCAGGGCGCCATCGTCGGCGCGCTTACCGCCTACTATGGCGGCGGCATGTGGACCGGCGTCAAGGTCGGCGCCGCCCTGGGGCCGGGCATGTCGCTCACGCAGCTGGTGGTGACGGGAGGAATCGCCACCGTCACCGGCCCCGTGCTCGCCGTCACGCTCGGAGCTTTGGCGCTGGCGGGGGCGGCGCTGGGAGCGCTCGTGGGCGTGACGGTGGAGGCCCTCGCTCCCGCGGTGTAGCTCGGTCCCGGTGGGCGGCAACCTGCTCTCTCGGCGGCCTTTGCAGTGCTCCCTTCCTCGCTGCCCGACACTCAAGCACGGCCGAGAGCGAACGACTACAGTTGGCTCACCTCCTGCCCTGACTCACTCATGTCTGCTCAGGCCTGGGCCGCGGCCCGTTTAAGCCAAAGGTGGCAACTGCGCATCGCGGCGTAGGCCCGGAGGGATCCGTCTCGCAATCTCGTCCGAACTCAACACCGCGCGAAGGGGGGTCGTTTTCGTCTTGCAGTTGCATGGGGACATAAGCGCTATGCTACCAGAACGAGCTGCGGCTGGGTTGACCGGCTACCCTCGCTGTGGTAGAATCGTGCTTGATGCCGGGTGGTGCAATGGTAGCACGCCTGACTCTGGATCAGGAAGTTCTAGGTTCGAGTCCTAGCCCGGCAGCCAATCACATGAAGCGTACTGGCGCCCGGCCGTGGCGCCGACTGTTGTCCAC
>DATLAK010000057.1 GCA_035527535.1 Armatimonadota bacterium | reverse complement strand
GCGCCCGGTGGCATAAGGGGCGCGGGGTCCTTGGGCGCGGGGTTCTGCTAACCCCGCGGGGCCCGCGTTGGGCGCGGGGTCCTCCTAACCCCGCAGGGCCCGCGACCCGGGCGCGGGGTTCTGCTAACCCCGCGGGGGCCGCGACCTTGAGAGAAGGTCGCGCCCGGTGGCAAAGGGTCGCGCCCGGTGGCAAAGGGTCGCGCCCGAGCATGGAGGCGTATGTGAGAGACCATGTCAGAGTCCGTGCCGGTGTGATCTTGGCCATGACCGCCGCGGCGGTGGGTCTGCTCGCCGGGTCCGCCGCCGCGCAGTTGAGCCTGACGCCCACCATGAAGGGGCTTCAGGTGCGGGTGAACACGACCAGGAGTTACCAGATCGGCGTCACCAACGGGAGCAGCCGCGCGCTGTCGTGCACGATGCGGGTGCAGCCAGCGGGGATGACGGAAGATGGCAGGCCGGTGACCCTCAAAGAAGGGGCAAGGAGCGCCGCGTCGTGGACGACGACGAAGCCGGCCCAGTTCACCCTTAGCCCCGGCCAGGGTCGGAACGTGGAGGTGACGGTGAAGCCGCCGGCGGGCGCCTCCGGCGGCTACAGCGCGATCGTCAGCGTCTCCGTGCCGCCGGGCGGCGGTGTCCGCGGGCGTGGATCCGCCGTCGAGTTGGGCTTTCTCGTGAGTCATGTTCTGGTGGTCACCGTACCCGGCCCCAGCATGCGGGTAAAGGCCGAGGCGAGCGACGTGCGGATGTCCAGGGACAACGACGGCCGGCTGCGGGTGTCAGCCAAGCTGAGCAACGCCGGCGACCTCCACCTGTGGTCGAGCGGGAACGCTGCGGTCCTGGGGCGCACAGGTCGCGCGGTCAGTCAGGCGGCATTCGAGACTCGCACGGGCCTGGTTCTTCCCGGCAGCCACAGGGTCTTCCAGGCGGTGCTCCCCGGGCGGCTGGGGGACGGCATCTACACGGTGCGGGCTGACTTCTTCGCGGGAGGCCGGCGGCTGGCCGGGGCCACGCAGACGGTCACCCTCATCAAGGGCAACGTAACGGCGGGCCGGCCGACCCCGGAGCAGGAGGCCGCGCTGCTGGCAGGCCTTCCGCGCTTCGACATCTCGCGAGGGCGGGCGCACTATGACCTCGCCCCCGGAGGCCAGCGCGCGGACAGCGTGGTCATCAGAAACGTCACCAACAAGACGATCGAGGTCATACCCGAATTGATGTTCTGGGACCTGGATGAGAATGCGGACCTCTACTTCGGCACGAAGGACTCGCGGCATGGGCGCGCGGGGATGCAGTTCGTGACCTATTCTCCGCAGCGCCTGAAGCTCGCGCCCGGCCGCCTGGTGCGGGTGAACTACACCGTCAAGGTGCCGCGGGGGGCGGCGGGGGAGTACTATCCCGCGCTGGTTTTCCACGAGCAAGGGCGTCCCCTGCCGAAAGACCCGCTGTTGATCCGCCAGCACGCACTGGTGCTGTCGTTGGCGGCGAAAGGGACGTGCGAGCGGCAGACGAAGGTCGCGGTGGCGGGCTTCAAGCGCGATGCAGCGGGAGGCGGGACGCTCCAGGTGACCGTGAGCTGCGTCGGCAACGCCGGGGTGGAGATCGAAGGGACAGCGCGCATCACCGGCGCCGGCGGCAAAGCCGTTGGCCAGCCGCAAAAGTTCGGCGGCGAGGGGGTGGTGCTGCTGCCCAAATCGCAGGCGACCTTCAAGGTCTCATTCCCATACCGCATGGAAAAAGGGCGCTACACGGCTAACGTGACGGTGACCCAGGTGGGAACCAAGAACACCATCGGCAGCGCCAATCACCAGTTTGAGGTGGGGGGATGACCGTTGGCGAAGAACCTGCCCCTTCGACGTTGCTCAGGGCAGGCTCTGACCGAAGCCGAAGGGGCCTCTGCCGGGGTTAGTGAAGGGCGATAGGGGATTCTTCGCTGGCGCTCAGAATGACATCATCGCGGGCCTACGCATAATCCGAGTCTAAGGACATTGCCGAATACCTCAACACGTGGAAGTGAGCCCTGCCGCGCTCGGTTCCGCGGGGAGGATGTGAACGATGACAATGGCGTCTACTAGGTGGCGCTGCCTGCGCCTTGGCGCGGCGGCGGCTCTGTGCGTGCTGCTGGTCGGCGGGTCGGTCGCGCAGGCTGCGGACCAACCAGCGCCGCCGGCGGCAGGCGCCGCTGAGGCCCCCGCTGTGGACGAGAGCCCCCCGACAACGGCGCCCGGAGCGGAGAGCGCGCCGCCGCCGGGGGCGAGCGAGGAACCCGGATCAGCCGTCGCCCCTGTTGAGCCGCCGGGCTCCGCGGTTACGGCACCCGACTTGCCTGCAGAAGACGACGAATCGCTGGCGGCAGCCGAGCCTCCGGAGGCTGCGCAGGTACGCCGCAACGAGCAGGGGGAGCCGCTGGTCAGCAACGTGTTCCTGGACACCGACCTACGCCAGGCGCTGGTTGACATTGCCGCCCAGACCAGGGAGGTGATTGTGGCGGACATGACGACACAGGGCGTGGTGACGGCGGATCTCGAAGACGTGCCGCTGGAGCAAGCGCTCGACATCGTCCTGTCAATGGGCGGATTCGCCTGGCGCAAGATGGACGGCTACTACCTGGTGGGGGCGGCAAACCCGGACAACCCGAACTTCGCGGTGCTGTGCGAGACCGAGGTGGTGGCTCTGCGCTATGTCGAGGCCTCCACGCTGGTGGGATTTCTGACGGGGCCGTATGAGAAGTACATCGCGGTGGAGATGCCCCGCCCGCAGCCGCAGCGTGCGGCCGGCCAGAGGGAAAGGACCTTGCTGGCAGTGGGGCGCAATCGCCTCATCATCACCGCGCCGCCCTCTATCATGAAGCGCATCAAGGAGGACCTGGCGCTCATTGACGTTGCCCCGCGCCAGATCATGCTGGAGGCCAGCATCATCGAGTTGAGCGAGGAAGCGCTCAAGGAGGTCGGCATTGACTGGACCCTGCGCCATTTCCAGTTCGCCTCCCAGGTGGTGGCCATGGGCGGCGCCGGGGCAACCACCGGCCAGCTCAGCGCGGGGTCGTTGGCTTATACTGAGCTCACCAACACGGAGACAGCGACGCTTAAGGCGCTGGTGGAGAAGGGCCAGGCCAAGCTGCGGGCCAACCCGCGCGTGGCGACCGCCGACGGCGAGATGGCCGAGATCGAGGTGGGCCAGGAATCATACTTCACCATCGTCACCGGGCCGGTCACCTTTCCCTCCACGACGCTGCAGCAGATTCCCTCCGGCATTACCCTGCGCATCACCCCGCGGGTGGTCGAGGACACGCGCGAGATCGTCGCTGATGTTGATACCGATGTTCGCGATGTGACCGGACGCGGCGCCAACAACCTGCCGGAAATCACCTATCGGCGGGCCTCCACCCGCGTCGTAGTCAAGGATGGTCAGAGCATCGTCATCGGGGGGTTGACCACTGAGACCGAGCAGCGCACCCAGCGCAAGGTGCCGCTGCTGGGCGATCTGCCCTTGATCGGGCAGTTGTTCCGGCGCATCTCGACCCACAAGCGGACCAGCGAGGTCGTCATCGTCATCACCCCGCACCTTCTCGACCAGGGCGGCAACATCCCCAGCGCGCCGCCGACGCCCGCTCCGTAGCCGGCCTCGATGTCGCCCTCGTGGACCAGCAGTGCCACGAGGCCGCGCGCCCTCAAGAATGACACCCCCTGGGCCCGATGTGATTTTGAGCGTCACGCCTCTGGCGGGAATCTTGGCTTCAGTGCTCAGCAAACTTGGGTAACGGTCAGCTCAGCGTTTCCTTGACGCCCCCGACAGGCCGTTGCTATACTTCCCATGACGCTGGCACAGGGCCGCCGAGGCGGAAAGGCCCCCGCGCGACGACGCCACCGACCGGCCCAAGCTCGTCGCACAATCCGCAGGGCCAAGGAGGCACCGGTGACAGATACCACGTCCGCCGCCCAGCAGGCGCGCATAACCGCCTACTTGCAGCAGGTCGGCCGCATCGTTGACCAACTGCCGCCCGACGCTATCGGCGACATCGCGGAGGTCATCTTCGACGCCTACCGCCGCGGACGCCATGTCTTCGCCTTCGGCAACGGCGGCAGCTCTGCCTGCGCCTCTCATTTCATCGAGGACGTGGCCAAGGGCATTGATTACGGCGCCGGGCGGCCCCGCTATCGCGCTTTGGCGCTGACCGAAAGCGTCCCCCTCATCACCGCCTGGGCCAATGACACCACCTACGACAACGTGTTCGCCGAGCAGCTTCGCAATTTCGTCGAGCCGGGCGATATCGCCATCGGCATCAGCGCCAGCGGCAATTCGCCCAACGTCCTGCGCGCATTCGAGCTCGCCAAGCAGGTTGGCGCCACCACCATTGGCCTGACCGGCTACGACGGCGGGCAGTTGCGGCGCATCGCCGACCGCTGCATCGTCGTCCCCTGCGACAACATGCAGCAGATCGAGGACCTTCATCTCATAATCTGTCACCTCATCTTCGTCTGCTTGCGCGACACCGAGGCCGCGGCCCGGCTCTAGTCGCGCCGGCGCGACAGGCAAGGCTTCCCCGGGCGGCGCATTATCTGGCACTGATGCACGGCCTTTACGTTATCACCGAACGCTGGCGGTGCGGCGATCATCCAGTTGCGGGATAAGGAAATGCCGGTGCGCGAATTGTTGGTCGCCGCCGAGGAACTGCGAGAAATGTGCATCGCGGCGGGCGCGCCGGTGGGGCCGCAGTGGCTGGCCGAAATCCGCCGAGCCGTCTCCGCCCCACTGGTGGCCGTCGGCGGCATCAGCGTCGCCAACGTCGCTAAGGTGATGCGCGCGGACGCGGACGCCGCAGCCGTCGTTTCGGCCGTCAGCCGCGCCGATGACATGGTCGCTGCCGCCCAGGCAGGGCAGGTGGGTGGGAGGGAGGTAGAGAGCAGGCGGCAGACTCGGTGTCTTCTGACCGACTCTCTGGATGCGCTAGAGGGGCGGTCGCCGGATTCGGTGCGCTCTTATCGCCGCGACCTGGAACCGCTCCTGGCTGAGCCGCAGGTTGAGACTCCCACCGGGGTGCGCGACTTGGCGCTGCTGGCGTTTCTCTACAACACCGGCCTGCGAGTCGCGGAGTTGTGCGCCCTCAACCGTGCGGATGTCCAGTTGCCCGCCGACGGCTGGGGCCAGGTGCAACTGGTGGGCAAAGGGATGCGCCTGCGCTGGGTGCCCATCAACTCTCATGCCCGCCGGACGCTGGAGGACTACCTTGCCCAGCGCCAGGACGATAACCCCGCGCTGTTCCTCAATCGCAGCGGGGAGCGCTTCTCGGTGCGGGGAGTGGCTTTGCTGGTCAATCGCTATCTGCGGCGCATCGGCATCACCGATCGCTCGGGGCCGCACCTGCTGCGCCACACCTTCGCCGCCCATGCCTTGCGCTCCCGGCCCAAACTGCGAGCCGTACAGGAGTTGCTCGGCCACTCCAGCGTCACCACCACGCAGCGGTATACGCACATGGACGCCGAGGACCTGCGCCGGCAGGTGGCGAGGCTGCCAGCAAATCGTTTTCGGCTGTGACAATCGGCCGGAACAGAGTTCCCTCAATGGGAAATCCCTCGTGGGGCCGCATGGGCCAGAGTACGAGGGTGAGCGCGGTCGCGGCCAGCGGGTGGCCAGATGCTGCTGCTACCTGGTGACTGGCGGCGGTGCACACAGCAACAGGGAGCGGCTGAGGATCTCGCCAGTTTCGCTGCGTTCGGCCGGTGCAATGTTGAACTTCGCCACTTCGCCGCTGTCCCACAGCTCGACCATGACCTCCACCACCCTCGGATCGAATTGAGTGCCGGCCAGGGCCTTGATCTCCTGTACCGCGCGAAAGACGACCGCCCCCGGACGATAAGGACGGTGCGACACCATGGCGTGGAAAGCGTCGGCCACCGCAAGCACGCGGGCGAGGATATGGGTCTCTTCACCGCGCAGGCGATCGGGATAGCCATCACCATCCCAGCGCTCGTGGTGGTTGCGGATCATGCACAAGACGGCGGGGCCGGGATTAAGCGGCCGCATGATTTCCTCGCCGATCGCCGCATGTTGGCGGCACATCTCGATCTCTTCCTGGGTGAGCGGCCCTTCTTTGAGCAGCACCGCATCGGCGATCCCGATCTTGCCCAGGTCGTGCAGTGGGCCATACGCAAGCAGGGCCTTGATCGCCTCAGCTTCCAGGCCCAACCTCTCTGCCAGCAGACAGGCCACGCGGGCGACCGCTTCGCCGTGAGCAGCGCTGTAGGGATCGCGCGCGGCGAGCGAGCGCGCCAGCACGTGCAGGGTTCTGAAGTAGGACTGCCTTAATTCCTCGTGCAGCTCGGCCGCTTCGATCGCCTTGCTCGCCATGTTGGCGAGGGTGGTGAGCAGGTTGAGGTCCTCGGGGCTGAAGCTGTTGTGGCGCATGGCCGCCAGCTCCCCGCCCACGATATCGGACACCCTCATCGGCGCCGAGATCGCAGCGCGGACGTTGCCCCAGGCTTGCAGCTGCTGGGCGACGTCGGGAGCGCTTTCCAGCGACCGCAGCGCCGGCCCGCCCTCTTCGACCGCCGCCTTGGCGATGGCCTCGGGCATGTCGCCTTCGGGTTGGAGCTCGGCGAGCGTCCCCTGGCTGTGGGTGTAAAGACAGTCGCCTTTGGCCTTGTCGAGCAACACCAGTGAAGCGGCATCCGCTTCAACCTGGGCGACCAGCGCTTCAACCACCAGCTCAGAGATGCGCTCGATGTTCAGGGTGCCGGCCAGATGTGTGCTGGTATCGCAGAGCTTGTTCAGGCGATTGACGCGCGCATCGAGGGCCTGCGCCGTTTGGTGCAGCTCGCGCAACAGATTGCGGTTCTCGACGCGCTGGGCCCGCTCCTTGTCGGCGAAGTAGGCAACCGTGCAGGTGAGGAAGGCGAGCAACCCGATGAGCAGCAGCGACTCGTTGAAGTCGGCGACGGCGTACTCTTCGCCGTAGGCGACAACCAAGACGAAGGCCAGGCCGAGCAAGCCGACCAGCGACATGGCAAGCCACATGAGCTGCTTGCGATGGCGGTCCAGGTGATGCTCCCCACCTCGGTCAAGCGACTTCGGGTTTGCGGAAACCAGTTGTGTGCTGCTCAAGCCGTCCCCCAACGGCTGCCGACAGCCCGGTGCGGCGGCTTGGCGGCTGCGCAGCCGCCAAGCACCAGAACGGTTATTCCATGATTTCCGCCGCTTTTCCCAAAGCAACGACGCGGCCTCGATGTCAGCGGTCCGCCCATCGGCTCATTCGTGGGTCCTGGGGCCCGGAGCAGCGGAATTGTAGATGGCGTGCTCCAACCGGGCAAGCGCGTGCGTGATCACCTGGGCGCGGTGCAGGCGCTTGCGACGCGTGAGTTTCCAGACGCGTTCAATGGGGTTGAGCTCCGGGCTGTAGGGAGGCTGGAAATCCAATGCGAACCGCTGGCCATGCGCGTCTCGCCAGGGTTGGTGGAGGGTGGCGTAATGGAACTGGGCGTAGTCTGCAATGACCACGATCTGCCGGTCGGGCCGGCGACTGCGCCGATAAAGTTGTTGCAGGAACTCCAGGCAGGTTTGACCATTGAAGTGGTCCGTCTCAGGGCGGGGGTAAAGGCCACGTTTCAGAGCATTGTACTTGACTGAACTATCCACGCAAAGCCTCAATCGGGGCGATTTGCATGGCCGCACGGGCGGGCAGCAAGCCGGCTAACAACGCGGTGAAAAGACTGGAGAATAGAGCGCTCGCCATCCAGAATCTCGTGACTACCAGGTTGGTACCCTGCGTGCCAGAATAAACATGGACTACCACTATGCCGAGTGCTATCCCCAGCAAACCTCCCAGAAATCCTACGAACGCGGCCTGAATCAATACTTCGACAGCCTGTCGCAGGCGCGTCGCGCCCAGGGCGCGGTGTATGCCGATTTCCCGCAACCGACCGCTCACGTTGGCAACTAACATGCCTACCAAACCCAGTAGGCCAACTGCGAGTAAGCTGGTACCGAGCAATGCAAAATAGAATCGCACAATGACAAAACTCTCTTGCACCTTTAGCATCTCAAGCCAACCTGAATATACGTAAAAACTGACCTTCTCGTCTTTCCTCCGCGCGAGTGCATCCTTTATGCGTGACACTTCGGCTTCGATAGCTCCCTTCTTCGGAGATGTCCTAATAACAGCAAGAACTCCGTCCGGCGGGCGCGCGCGGAAATGGATTCGCGCGATCGAAAGCGGGATCATAATGTCCATGTCGGCCATGCCAATCCTACTGAGTTGATCCGCAACGCCTATCACTGTATACTTAAACTCACCTAACCGAATCGGTCTTCCCACCACGTCTTCGCCGCCCAACCTATCGACAAAGTCCTGGCTGACGACACAAACTGCCCGGCTTTCGCGAACATCTTCGGGTGACAAGAAGCGTCCACGCTCCATCTGTACTTCCTGTGAGCTGAAAGTAATGAACTCTGAAGGGACCGCGTAAGCACAGGCTTCCTGGATTGGATGCCTGCCGGACTTTGGCGTCAGATTCCTATAGCTTAGCAGTATCGCCGTTCCTTTGCCCATTGCCTGCCTCGCCAGCATTCCGGCCTTATCCGCCACAAAGCTCCCCGGCTTATCCTTGGAGAAGAGTACCACTTCGATCGTCGGTATGGGTGATGTTGATGAGCGAATGCGTTCTATTGGCCTTGAGACGAGAGCCTCGCTGAGCGCACCAACACAGATAAAGGCAGCCACGCCGATAGCTAAGGCCAATACCGCCATAAAGAAAGTAATAGGACGGCGGACAAGTGCCTGGTATGCCTGGGTAAGCACATCTCGCATTTAGATAACATCCTTCTGATTCACGATTTCAGCCGGATTGGCCTGAGTGGCTATGGATGCACCCTGAAGTCCGGCTAGTATCCCGACGAAGATGATGACAGCAAGCAGTAGCGTGAGTGGTATGACAGGAAAGCCCAGCGGAAGATTGTTGTTCATGTGCGCGCTGAATTGCCCCATCGCTTTGTAGAAGGCCAATAACCCAGCAGCCCCTCCTAGTGTACAGCCTATCACGCAGATCAAGATGCTTTCAAATAGCACGGCAGTGAAAATGCGTGACTTCGTCGCGCCTATTGAGTCTCGCATAATACCTTATATAGTTCAGGATAGAGTCCAGAGTGTTTGAGGAAAGCGAAAGCCAGGTCGTCTGTGCGCCGCACCCGCCGGATGCCGCGTCGCACTTGTGCCTCCAACTGGCACAGGTCGTCG
>DATLAK010000056.1 GCA_035527535.1 Armatimonadota bacterium | reverse complement strand
TGCGCCGCGCGCTGCAAGCGGCGGCGCTGCTCGCCTGGATTTTCTCGCTCATGGGCAAAAACGCCCTTCGTCGAAAAACAGACGTGCTCGCACGCTTGCGCCATCCGTTGCTTCAAGAAATGGCCGGAGTATAGGCTATTGGGGCCTGGCGCTTCCTATCTGGCAGTGCTCCTGCGGCTGGTTCGACGTCATCGGTGGCCGAGACGAACTCCATCAACGAGCCACAGAAGGGTGGAAGCGATTCGCGGGGCACTCACCCCACCGACCTTGGGTCGACGAAGTGAAGATCCGTTGCGGAAAGTGCGCCGGGTTAGCCAGCCGAGTTGCCGATGTTGGGAACCCTTGGCTTGATGCCGGAATCGTGCCCTATTCCACCATGGGATACTTCGACCGTCGGCAAGAATGGGAGCACTGGTTTCCTGCTGACCTTGTCATCGAGAGCCTCCCGGGGCAGTTTCGCAACTGGTTCTATGTGCTGTTGGCGATGAGCGCCATGCTCGAAGGGCGCAAGCCGGTCAGCACAATGATGGGCCACAGCAGTGTGGTTGACGAGCAGGGCGAGGAGATGCACAAGTCCAGGGGGAACGCCGTGTGGTTCTCCGAGGCCGCCGACCGGATGGGGGCGGATGTGGTGCGATGGATCTGCGCCTCTCAGCCGCTCACGCAACCCCTGCGGTTTGGATGGGGAGGGGCGGAAGAGGTCCGAGATTGGCTGCGCACGCTGTGGAATGTGTATAGCTTCCTCGCCACCTACGCCAAAGTTGATCGCTGGCCAGAGGCGGAAACCTACACCGCACTAACGGGGATGCCGCCGCAATCCGCGCTCGACCGATGGCTGCGTCTTCGCACCGCCCTGACCACGCAAGCGGTGTTCTCGGCGCTTGAATCGCTGAACCCGCCGCGTGCAACCACGGCGCTCCTGGGGCTCCTGGACGACCTGTCGAACTGGTGGGTCCGGCGCAGCCGGCGACGCTTCTGGAAGAGCGGGTCCGATGCGGACAAGCAATCGGCCTATCGAACGCTTCACACAGCGCTCTTCGACTTCAGCCGTCTGCTTGCGCCTTTCGTGCCCTTCACCGCCGAAGCCTTGTACCAGCGATTGGTGGCGCCGTTTGAGGGAAGCTTCCCGGAGAGCGTCCACTTGTGCGAGTTGCCCGCCTCACATCTCGAAGAAAGTGATCGTGCGCTCTTAGACGAATGCACCCGGGCGCAAGCGGCCGTCCGCCTCGGTCGAGCCTTGAGGGCCGAGGTCGGAGTCCGCGTCCGTCAGCCTCTGGCTCGCGCCCTGATTCTCAATCTCGAAGCCCCTGGCACCTCGGCATTCCCGCATTTCGCACCCGACGTGCGGGAGGAACTCAACGTCCGGTCGGTGCAATTCGTCTCCACCAAGGAGCAGCTCGCCAGCCCCTGTGTTGAAGGACCGCATCAGGCGGTCGGGCTTGATACTCAACTCACAGATGACTTGATCGCAGAGGGAATCGCCCGCGACCTGGTACGGCATATCCAGAACCTTCGTAAGCACGCAAGGCTGCGAGTTGACCAACGTATCTCCCTCTGGATTGAGCACGAGGGGGCCGAGGCGGTCGGACGCGCTCTGCGAACCTATGACGGCTATGTAGCGGCCGAGACTCTGGCGACTCAGGTGACGCACGGCGCAGGGCCAGCCAGAGCTGCGAGCACCGAGTGCACCGTGGCCGGGCGACGCGTGACACTTGCCATTGTGGCCGGCGAAGACGCGTGGAAGTAGCTGCCAAGTGCGCCTCGAAACCAAGCGGGAGGGCCAGCCCCAGGGAGGGGGCGTCCATCAGCGGGGAACGCTCCGGCAGGGGAAGCTTCGTGACTGTGGGAAAGCAGGGGGAGTCACCTATTATCGCATTTCGTTCAAGCTCCGCGGTCCCCCACCGCCGGAGCCGGCGCTACCTCCCCGCCGGGGTGGCGAGCGGGTGGAAGCCGGCGCTGAGGGTCATGCTGAACTTGCCCTCCCGCCCGACGGTGAAAACGATCGCCGCGCGCTCGCCCGCAAGGGGGCTGAGGTGGGGGAAGTCCGCGCCGTTGACGGACTCCACTTTCATCGCCCCCCACATCTGGGGCCACTGCAACACCATCCAGTAGCGCCCCGCCGCGGGCACCACGCCCTCGATGTGGATTCCCTGGTCGCGGTGCGCGGCCCCCAACAGCGCCACCGCGGGCGCGGCATCCACGACGAAGGCCTTGCGCGCCGCCGGCGTCTGGGTGATCTGCACCTCGTGCGGACCCGCGGCCGCCGGCAGGATGCAGCTTGCCAGTTCCGCCCCGTCGAGGGCAACGCGGGCCAGGTGCACGCCCCTGCCGCGCAGGGCGATGTCGTAGGTCGCGTCGCGCCAACACAAGCCCGACACGGCGTCGGCGAGGATGGGAACCAGGGCGCGCGGCATCACGCGCAGGTGGGCGGGGGTCATCTCGATCCCGTAGTGGCCGGCGTAGATCGCCTGCAGCAGGCCCCATGAATCCCAGATGCGCCCGCGGCTGAAGGTTTGCGGGCCGCGCTGCTTGGCGCTCGATGCCTCGCTGAAGGGGAAATCGGTGGCCTCGTAGTCGGCCCAGAGCAGCTGCCACACCTGGCGCGCCTTGGGCTCCCCCAGGCGGGCGCGGACGTACAGGTCCCAGCCGCCGACCCATGGCGCCCACTGATCGAGGCCTCCGGGATACGGCGCGACGCTGAGCGCAGTCGGGCGCGGGCCGTCGAGATAGTAGCGCCGCCAGTTGTCGTTGAGGCGGGCGAAGATGGTGCGGATGCGTCCGCCGTCGCTGCACAGCCCGCCGGCCACCGCCCACAGGTTGCCGAAGGAGTCCTCCTCGCGGCGCAGCGAGCCGTCCGGATTGCGCCAGCCGATGTAGCAGCCCCGCTCCTGGTCCCACAGGCCGCCTTTGTCGGTGGCGCGATTGGCGGCGGCGGCGATGCGGTTGGCGGCGGCGTGCCACTTGCCCGCGGCCTCGGCCTCGCCCGCCATCTCGTGCAGGCGCGCCAGCTTGCGCAGGCCGTCCACGCACACCGCGGCCAGGTAGGTCTGCTCGCCCTTGACGAAATCGCCCTCGGGGTAGGTCTGGCCGTGGTCGCCGATCACCGGCAGGTCGCGGGGACCCAGCAAAGCGATGACGGCGGCGCCCGCGCGGTCGGCCGCGGGCAGCAGAGCGCGCACGAACGCCAGGTCGCCGGTGCGGCACAGGTAGTCATAGATCATACCGATCAGCAGCCCGGCGGAATCGAGACTGCCGTAGGCGGAGTCGCCGTCGGGGCCGATGCTGGTAGGCGGATGGCCCGCTTCATCGAGGTTGGCCGCGAAGGCACGGATCTCGTCAGTCATGATCTCCAGTAGCTCCGGTCCTGCCACCAGCATGCCGCTCTTCCAGCCGTGGGCGATGTCGCGCAGGTGGCAGCGGCGGGCGCCCGGGTCCGCGGAGGGAGGAAGGACCGCCGCCGTCTGTTGCAGCAGTCGCGGGCCGAAGAAGCGCGCGGTGGCGATGTGGGAGGTCCAGAGAATGAAATCTTGGGCCTGCGGCAGGAACTTGCTGGTCACGGGCTTCAGCCCCGCGATCCGCGGCGGCCCGAACACCAGGCGCGCCTCGACGGTCACGGTCTCGCCCTTGCGCAGAATGACGGGTGCGCCAGGCACGGCGGGAAGCGGCGGTGTCACATGAGGGGAGGCGGCGATGGTGGCGCGGTCGGCGGCGACTTCGATTTCCACGCCCATCGCCGGGCGGCAGGTCAGGACCAAGGTGCGCTCGGCGCCGTCCTTGCAGACCGCGCCTGCGTAGGGAGCGACCGCAACCGCGATGCGCCCCGGGGATGCGCTTGCCAGCCCTTGGCGACCAGCGAAGTAGATGGTGCTCGGCGCGAGCGCAGGATCGAGCGCAAGCAGCAGGCCCGCCCACTGGCAGGTGGCGTCGTCGCGCGCGACGATAGTGGTGCGCACCGTCAGCT
>DATLAK010000055.1 GCA_035527535.1 Armatimonadota bacterium | reverse complement strand
CTTTAGGTGCTCGTCCTGACCGCTGATGAACTCGTCGATCAAGTTCTCTGGCCCGAACAGCTGGCGAGCGAGCATCGCATCCAGAGTCATCACAGAGTCCATGCCACCGATGAAGTCGACGTACGTGTCTCCGATCGCGTTCATCAGCTGCTCGTGAACGAGTCGCTGGCCCTGCTTGTACGTGTCCCAGAACTCGCCCTGGCCGGGGTCGATGTCTGGGATCACCTCCTTGAGGAGGAGCGCCATCGTGTCTCGCTTCGGGCCGACAGGGCTGTCCTGCCGGATGATCTGGTTGCGCCAAAACGTGGAGTAGACAAGCTCGCCGACAAGCTCCGCCGGAGAACGCTCTGCCATCCCACTCTGCATGCCCTTCTGCCAGTCGACGAGGCGCTGCCCGCCGAGCGCGAGGTTCTCCACCATCTTCTGGCCGTCCTTCGAGGCCAGGAACATCGGTGAGACCGTCGGCATCGCGTAGCCGACGGCGTCCTGGATGTTGCGCATCACCGTGGTACCGCGCGCGTCGCCCGGCCGGGGCACGGCCATGCGAACGGCGCCGTTGAACAGACCCATGCTCGCTTCCATCGTGCGGAACGAGAGCCAGTCCACGAACTCTGCTGCCTTCTGCTTCTGCGACTTGCTCTCGGACATGACGCTGCCGGCCATGCGACCGACTCCGAGCATGTCACCCCATCCCGGCGCGAGGTCTTCGAGGCTGGTGACCGTCTCGTACCCACGGCGCTTGGGCCCAGGGAAGATGAACGGGTGCCCCATCAGCATCTTGTTCAGGAGCTTGCCGCCGGCAGCGCGCAGATGCCCCTGGCGCGCACCGCCGATCACGTCCGGCAGCCAGCCCGAGCCGCCGAGTCTGCGGTAGGCTTCGACCGTCGAGTCGTCCATCAGCTCGGGACGCGAACCAGCCGTATACATGGCGCCAGACAGCGACTCTTCCCAGGACGCATCTTCTTCGGGGTTGCTCGCGCCCATCCGCATGATCTGCTGCGTGATGCCGGCCATGATCGTGCCCACCGCAGCCGCGCGCCACGGATGCACGACAGTCGAGCGCAGCTTCGGCAGGATCATGTTGGTCTGGTACATCCAGAACCGGCCCTTGAGCATGTCGCGCGTCACCGCGCGCCGGGCACGCTGCGCACCGGTCTCGCTCCTCTGCCAGAGCGGGTTGTTGTGCGTGCCATACGCCGTGTTGAACCCGCGCAGAGCGGGAGACGTGTTGCGGTAGTCTGCCGTGCCGCCAGCGGCGAAGGCGACGGCGTCGTCCAGGGACATGCCGGGGTTCTTCGCCAGCGTCGACATCGTGCCGACGTGCTTGAACCACATCTCGAACATCTGGTAGACGCCCACATGACCGGCAACGGCGCGCGCGCGCTCTGTGGCGTTGCCACCTGTCATCTTGCCGATCCAGCGGTCGAAGGCGCCGAGGCCAGTGGACATGCGCCGCACCGTGTCGAAGACCGACCCCATCAGGGCGTTCTTCTCGTTGAGCGTCTTGCCGCTGGCCAGGATGTCCTGCACGGCGACGCGCGAGAGATCATCGGGCTCCACCAGCGACGAGAAGATGTCTGTGACCGTCTGCCCTTCGAGGCCGGCCTGGACGAACGTGCCGCTGGAGAGCTTCTTCAGCACGGCCTGCAGAATCATCAGGCGATCCCATTGCTCCGGCGGCACGTCTGCGGGGCGCTTGGCCCCGAGCTTGCCTTTCAGGCCAGTCAGCTCTGTGTACTTGAGAATGTCTCGCGCGCCGTCTGCGTACTCGCCCTTGCCGGTCAGCAGGCTGCGACTGAAGTCCCACATGCTGGCGACGCCGAGCAGGTGGTTGGTCATCACCGAGTTGGTGATGTTCAGCGTCCAGTGTTTCGGCCGCATGATCGTCAGGCCACGGCGCACCTGACGCGTCGCAACCTCGTAGCCGTAGATGATCTTCTGCAGGCCGGTGTCGACAGACGGCGGGTTGAACAGCTCCGACGTGACCGTGTCCACCTCCTGCATGATCTGCCTGGGGAGGTAGTAGCCGCCGTCGTTCCTGTCCTTGCCCTCTGCGTCACGTCCGAGCAGGTCGTTCAGGACACGGCGCATGTGACTGGACAGCTCGATGCGCTCGCCGAGCGGGCCCTCTGTGCCGCGCTCCAACTGCCGGGACAGAACATCGAACAGTCTGAGGCTGATCCCGTTCTCGCCGCCAGGGGCGTTCTTCGCCCGGTCCAGCGTCACGGGCAGATAGAACTGCCGGTCGTGCAACGGCAGTTTCTCGAACTCTGCGCGCGGGATCATGTGCCCGCCGAAGTACAGATCCTGCAGCGTCCCGTGCCACTGGCGCATCTTCCCTTCCTGGGCAACCGCCGTGGTCATCCACCAGAACGGGTCCTTGATGCGGATGTCCTCGTCGCCGCTGCCCTTGCGCGTCAGGTCGCGCGCCGCGAGCGTGGCCGGCATGTTCCCGTCGCGCAGGTCTGCGATCGAGCTGGCCATCTCCGACTTGATGTACAGGTGGGAGACATAGCGTGACGCGAACTTCTGAAACTGCCTGTCATTGATCTGGCCCTGCAGACGAAGCTCGTGTCCAAGCTCGTTCATCAGGTCTGTGATGTCGCGCGCGATCTCGAACAGATACCCCGTGCCGGGCTGGATGCGCTCGAAGTCCTCGGGCGTGCCCATGCCCTTGAACGCGCCAGAGTCGATAACCCTGTCCAGCAGGCGCAGATGCTTCGACGGCGGGTGCTTGAAGCCCCAGCGAGACATCATGCGAGAGAGGATCCCCTGCGCGTAGGCGTGCGCGACGCGCGACTCGGCCTCACGCTTGCCAACGGCCTGCTCGACGCCTAGGCGGTTGGCCATGGCCTCGGTCGACTTCAGAAAGTTCAGGCCACCCCACGGACCGCCAGTGAACGAGCCGAGCTTCTGCAGCTGCTTCAGGATCGAGGGCGGAATGCGGCGGCCGAACCTGTCCATTGCCACCTTCGCCTTGAGGTTCCTGGACAGCCAACTCTCGCGCATCGTTGTCGGGCCACGGTCGAAAGCGACCCAGGGACTGGCAACGTGAACTACCGTGCCCTCGTTGGGCGTCATAGTGGACTTCATCGCGGGCGTCTCGCGCAGCGAGTGGGCCAGGCTCTCGAAGCTGCCCATGGCGCCTGGCAGGGCGTTGCCGTCCTTGTCGACCAGGCCGCGCTTCTGCAGAGAAGTCTTCAAGTCTGCGGGCGGCGTGCCGGCCCTATTCGCGTCTACGTACGCCGTGAAGTCGTCGAACTTGTCGCGCATCTCCTTGCCGGAGACTTCTTCGAGCAGCGGGCCGAGGGCTTCGCGCATCTGAACGCGCGCCCTCTTGGCCAGTTCGACGGCGCGGCCATACCCGGCCAGGTCGCCGGCGTCTGCAAACGCCTTCTGTATCTCTGGCGACCCGCCGTTCGCCAGCGCCGACACGGTGCGCGCAGTCTCGGACGAGACGATGGCGCCGCGCACCTCGACCAAGTCCTTGGCGCGCAGAATCTCGACGACGTTCTTGTAGCTGTCACCGGCCTGCGCCATGCGCGTGCCGTGCGTGGGCTCCTTCTTCACGAGGTCGTTGCGCAGGATGTGGTAGACCATCTCGTCGGGGTCCATGCCGACTAGTTCCGCATCGTTGCGGCGCGCCTCGTACACGGCAGACACCTCGCCGTTGGCCTTCATCTCGGCGAACTTTGAGATGACCTCTTTCTCCTTGATCTCGCCCTTGCCCATGAACATGCGATCGAGGGCGTCGCGCACGAAGTCGGGGATCTCGATCTCCAGCGGGCTGCCCTTGATGCTGGCGTAGACCCTGACCATGTACTCCCTGATCCTGCCGAACACGCCTTCGAGGCGCTTCACCGGGGCGACGCCGTCGCGCATGTAGCGCTCAACGGCGCTGGCGAACTTCTCCTCGGCGTCTCGCGTCCAGACGCCTTTCTTCACGCCGGCCCACTCGTTCAGCTCCGGGATGCCGCCACGGGGCAGCGCAGTTCTGCGCCAGACGTGGCCCATCTCGTGCAAAGCCGTCGAGATGTCGGCGTCCTTCAGCGCGTAGATCACAGCCTGGCCGCCGCGCAGGAACTCGACAGCGCCCTTCTCTGTCTGCGTCAGCGCCGCGCGCGTCTGCAGCTGGTCTGAGTTGACTTTGCGAACGTCTGCAATGTGCGCGGGGTACCACTCGTGCGCAGGGCGACCCTCTCGCTCGGCCCATTGCTGGGCGACAGAGTCCATCAGGGCGATCGTCGCGCCGACCGACTCCGGCGTCATCTCGAAGTGCTGCTGGAGAAGGCGCCGCATCTCCTGGCGTGAGCGGCCTCGCACTGTCTGTCCGGGGGGGAACGCTGCGAGCTGCTGCTGACCCTGCACGGGTTGCGTCGGGCCCAAGCGGCCCGGCGTCGCGTTCGGAGCGAAGCCCGGCACCTGAACGCCCGCCGTCAGTTGGTTGGGGTCTGGCTTGCGTCCGCTTTGGAAGAGGACGTCTTGTCCTCCGTGTTCAGGCGGCGGAGCTTCCCGAGCATCAGGGTCCAGAAGAGACTTCGGGTCGACTTCTTTGAGTCGTTGAATGACACCTTTTGCGAGGTCTGCGGGCTTCTCGCTGTAGGGCGGGCCGATTCTTCGTGCGGCATCGTTGAGCACCTGGTTGATGATGGTCCCGCGCATGTCGCCGAGGCGGATCACCGCTTCGAGCATCTCCTCAGCGGAGGACGCGCGTTCCCTGGTGGCTGCGACGTCGACCTTGGTCGAGCCGGCTTCCTCGGCCTTCGAGCGAAGCTCGGAGAGTTTGCCGAAGAAGGCTTTGTCCTGCTTGAGCGCCTTGCGCAGCGGCTCCCTGAGCTTGGCGCGCAGCTCAACCATGGTCAGCGTGTCGCCAGACTCACCGAAAAGCGACTCCTGCGTGAACGACACGGCGTCTTCGAGTGAGACCTGGCGAGCGATGTCGTCCGCCTCTGTCTCGGACTCTGCAGAGCGCTTGATGAGCTTCGCAGCCGCAAGCTGCTTGTCCTGCTCTGTGCGCGGGATGTGCTTGCCGATGGCTGCGGCGTAGCCCTCGGGGATCTCTTCGTTCAGGGCCATCGAGAAGACGGCGTCTGACAGCTCTGCCAGACCAGCGGCCTTGCGCATGAAGGCACTCGTCGGCGGCACGCCCAGGGCGCGAAGCTCCTTGCGGCCCCAACCCAGGTCTCGGATCACGCGCGCCGCGTCGATGGGCGAGCCCTTGTCGTCGCGGATGTTGAGCAGGGCGCCCAGGGATCGCGCCAACTCAGGAGTGACGCCGTCCCTCTCTCGCAGGACGTGCGCCGAAAGCGTTTCGACCCCCAGGCGCTTTGCTGCGTTCGTCCGCTGGTGCCCGTCCACGACCGCCAGCTCGCCGGAGGCGTATTTGTAGACGAGGATTCCCTTGCCTGAGACGTCCGAGAACTCCTCCTTTGTCCTGAGCTTCGACAGGGGGCCACTCTTGATCTCCCCCGTCGTGGACGTTCCGCCGCTCTTGTACTGGAACTTCTCGGGCTCGAACCGCAGCTGATCGACCTCAACGCGCTCCTCGGTGATGGACCTCTCCATGGCCATCAGTCCGGCCGGTGTCGGCGAGAACGCCTCGGCGATCTCTGCGGCCTCTCTGGCGCTCGGCTCCAGCTGCTCCGGCGGCGGGCGTTCGGCCGGCTCGCCACCGGCTTCCTCACGGACCTTGGACAGCTCGCCCTGGAGGGCCTTGCCGACATCCGCCAGGACGCTCTCTGCGGTCCTCTCAGGCGTCGCGGCCGTAGAGGGTGCCGCCGTGGGGCCGCCAGCCCCGGGCTCACTGGGCGGCGCCCCAGGGCCAGGGCCAGCCCGCTCCTCGGGGGGCGGCTCCGGAGGGCTCTGAAGGGGGCCTATGATGTCGCCTTCCTCCAGCTCAACCTCCCTCAAGGCGTCGATCAGAGCCTCGCGCTCCTCGGGGGTGATGAACGTCAGGCGCTTGCCGTCCGGCCCGATCCGCTCCTGCTCGCTCAGGGCCTCGAAGGCGATCCTGAAGCGGTCGACCTCGGCCGCGTCCGGGTTCGCCAGCAGGGCCGCCGCGTCCCGCATCTTTCTCTCCAGCAGGACCCGCGACGCCGCCGGGGCACCCTCCCACTCACGGCCCCACTGGAAGCGCTGCGAGACAGCGCGAGCCTGAGAGGTGGCGCCGAAGCCCACGGCCGTCCCCAGGGCCTCCGGAGACGCCAGACCCTGCATGACCCGCGCGGTCTTGCCCCAGCCGGTCAGGTTCTCGTACTCGGGATCGGACATCGCGTCCCCGTGCGCGCCCATCAGCGCGCCGAGCAGCATCGAGTCCAGCGTGCCCACGGCGTACTCGGCCTGCATCCCAGACATGCCAAGGTCTGCGAGCTGCCGGCGCAGCCCCATCGAGCCAGACGACTTCGAGACCACGTCCATGACCGTGTCCATGTCGTCGAAGGCCCTGGGCTTGTTGGTGAAGTTCTCCATCCAACGGCCCAGGCCGCCGTAGCGGTACGCCTTGCCTTCGGCGGTCGTGACCGCCTTGCCGATGTGTCGCATCGCCGCGCCGCGCGCAACGCTGATGCCGGTGTGTGCAGCCCAGAGAAGCACGCCCTGCTTCGCCCCGTGCATTGCCGCGTGCCCCATGTCCATGTCGCCGTAGAGCCCGGCGCGCAGACTCTCGTAGGCGGCGAACTGTCCGACAGTCTTGGCCCCGGCCACCATGGGGAAGAACTTGCGCGACTGCGCGAAGCGCGCGACCGACTGCAGCTTGTCGCCGCCGGCGATCACGTCCGCCGCAGATGCCCCGCCCTTGCCAACGAGCTTCACGATCGGGTTCGAGATCACGTTGCGCACAGCAGACAGGCCCTTCGACGCCGCAAGCAGCGGCACCTTCGCGGCTGCGCCGCCAGCCCAGAAGTCTGCGACGAAGCCCAGGGCGCCGGCAGTCGACTCCCAGAATGTTGAGTCTTCCGGCGCGCGCAGGTCGGCCCCGAGCATCTCGGGCGCGGTGCCGCTCTGGACCATGCCCATCACTTCCTGGATGGCCCGCACGTAGCGCGGATCATTCAGCTTCGCGTACATGCCGAAGTGGTCGCCCGTGTTCGGCAGCGCCGGCAGGCGCATGGCCGGATCAGCCGTCCGCACGTTCGTCAGGGGCGGGACGTCGCTCATCGGCATGTCGAGCATCTGGCTCGCGATGCCGCGCGCCGCGAACTCACCAACGGCCCCGAGCAGAGGCATCCGCCCTGAGATGTCGCCGATGACCCCGCCGCCGGCGGGAATGACCCCCTGGAACGCAGCGCGCAGGGCGGGCCAGTCCTTTACGACCTCGTCCACCGGCAGACGCTCCCAGCCGTCCTGACTCGTCTGCACCCAGAAGGAGCCGTCGTCCGGGTCGCGCACCGGCTCCGCGCGCTGCCCGCCAAGAGACTGGTAGCCGTAGCCCAGGAGCGCTGCGCGGCGCGAACTCTCGATGCGACCGTCCTCGATCACGTACTGCGAGAACTCCGGCGAGACGAGGTACTTGTCGTCCGGCGCGCCCCCGATGCCGAAGAACGCAGGCTGTTTCGTGACGCCGTCCACAAACTTGTGCTCGCCCTCGAAGGGCCAGAGTCCACGGCGCTTCATCACGCCCTGGAACGGCGCGCGAGGAGATCCCTGGCGACCCCTGTTGCGCCAGTCGAAGTAGCCCATCAGATCATCGCGGATCTTCCGTGACTCGATGCCAACCTCGTCGGGCCGCATCGCCATCTCTTCAAGGACGTAGAGGCCGCCGACGGCACGCTCCGCGTTCGCCTCGGCGTCGATGCCAGCGTCTGCGTCGCGCACAGCACCGAAGAGCCTGTCGACGAAGACGTCGCCGGTGACGGGCTTGGTCGGGTCTTGACCGGGGAGCACAGCCACCTAGCGCTGCTCCTTCCTGAGCATCGCGCTGAGACGGGCTCGCTGTTCACGAAGCTGCTTCACGTAGGAAGCCTTCTGGCTCTCGGTGGTCCGGGGACCGGACGCGCGCTTGAGCCGCTCGATGTCCTGGCGAAGCTCGCGTTCGGAGCGCGACGCATTCTCGGGCTCGGAGTAGCGCTCCTCGACAGGCGCAGACATCTGGGGCGGCGGCCCTGCCGGCTTCTCCCTGACGACGGGGCGACGCTCGCCCCTGTTGACAGCCCGGCGCCGACGAAGGTTCTCGCCCTGCTCGTACCCTGGCGAGCCTTCGCCGGGGGATGCACCGGCGGGCGGGCTCGACTCTGTCGGGCCCTGGTAGTAGCCGGCACGCTTGGCCGCAGCTGTCTGCGGAGGCGGCGTGTCCGTCGGGCCCTGGTAACCGTTAGACCTCGCGGCAGCTGACTGCATCGGAGTTGGCGGTCGCTCCAGGATGGGCGCCGTGGTTCTCGGCGTGGATCCCTGCGGCGCCGGCGTGGTTCCTTGCGGCCGGGCCTGCGGCGGAGTTCCTTCGCCTTCCCCTAGACCAAAGAACGCCCGCACAGACGCCGGCTGCTGCGACACCGGCGAGCCCGAGCTGCCCTGGCTTCGCTGCTGATCGCGCTGGGCGCGTTCCGCGTCGCTCGCAGGCGCGGCGGCGTCGCTCTGGCGCTGGGCGCGCGTGCCCATGTCGCGTTCGAGCTTGGCTGCGCGCTCGCGCGTCGCCTGCTCCACTTGGCGCTCGTTGTCGCGCTTGCGATTGATCGCCTGACGGGCCTCCCCGGCAGCGCGCATCTTCAGGCCAAGCTCAGACGCCTTGTCGCCAGAGAGTGTGTAGCGGCTGCCAACCTCGCCGCGCAGGCGGTCCATGATCGGCGCGTTTCGCGGGTCAGACTGAGCCTTGAGCAGGAACTTGTTGACCTCCTGCACGACCTCCGGCTTGTTGCCGCCCTTGACCTGCAGGAGCCCCTCTGGGGTTGTCATCCAGACGTAGTCCGACGCACCAGACTTCGGCGACAGTTCTCCGACAATGCTCACGTCCAGGAACGGCGCGATGCTCTTGATCGACGCTTCGGTGATTGGCACGTCGCTCGCGCGGAAGATCGCCTCGTAGCCATCCTTGAGGGCGGCGGCGCTTTCAGCCTCGGTCTTGCCTTCCTTGACCTGCCTGGTCGCCTCGGCCGCTGCCCACGGGTAGTTGGCCGAGGTGGCGTCCTTCCGGCTCATGCCGGCGGCGGCCTGCCTGTCCAGCAGCTCCTGCGCCCGCGCTACATCCGCGAGCGACATGCCCTCGACGCCGCCGAAGACTTCGCCCAGCGCGCCGGGCGCGACCTCGGTGATGGGAGTGTCTGGCCCGCCGCCAACGCCGGGGACCACGTCATTTCTGACGAGGCTCCCGGGTCTTGCATTGACGATGTTCTCGGCCACGCCCCGGCTTGCCTCCGCAGCACGCTGGTCGTCTAAGAATGCGGCAGCCCGACGACTCTCCTCGCTCTCGGACAGCCCGAAGCTGTCCTGGTGGCGCCGCGTGTCGAACTCCAGGCGCTCCCTCTCCAGCCCGATTCTTTCCTCGGCAAGATCGCCAGCCTGCGCGCGCTCTTGCGCGCGATCTTCGCGCGCAAGGGCGCTCTCACTGGCCTGGAAGTCGCGCGTAATGGCACTCTCACTGGCCTGGAATTCCTGCGCGGACTCCTGCGACGACTCCTGCGCCTTGCGCCTGCGGTAGTCCTGCGCCGCCTGCGCAATGGAGTCGCCAAGCCCATCCCAGATATTTCCGGTCTGGGCGACGTAGTCTGCGGCGTTGCCGAAGCCACGGATGTACGCCGCGAACATCGCGCCGGGATCAGACGGCGGCGGCGCGCCATAGACATCGGGGATCTTGAAGTTGATGGGCATGCGCCTCTCCTAGTAGATGACCCGCTTGTACCCATCCGGGCCGGTAAGGACGCGATCGGGCGCAACAAGTTCCAGCTCCTGCGCGATCACACCAACGGATGACCCAACAAGCCCGAGCGCACGAGCTGCCCTGTTCCAGCGCCACGACACGATTCGCGGGGACCCCGGTACCAGCGTGACGACGTTCTCCTTCAGGCGAATGTTGGACGCGCCGATTGCGGCGGCGGCGATGCTGCCAATAGCGCCCCACGCTCCGCTTTGCTTGCTCGACTTCGCGGCCCTCTCGGCCGCAGTTATCTGTGCCTGCGCAGCGATCTCGGCCATGTAGCGCTGAAGCATCATCGAGTCGTAGTATTGCTCGATCTGGTTACGCGCGTTCATCGTCTGCGCGCTCAGGTCCAGGTTGCCCTGCGCACGTCCGGCGCGCGCCTCGCCGCGCAGCCCCGCCATCTGGTTCGAGTACCCCTGGTTCTGCTGCGGGCGCACGAACTGGTTGAACAGCGTCGGCGACAGACCCGCCGCCGCCATCGAGTACGCCTGATCTTGGTCGGCCTGGTGTCGGCCGGTTGCCAGCGACTGCGCGCTCGCGGCGAACCCGCCACCGATGGCCTGCTCGATCATGGGCCGAGCGCTGGCCTCGAAGGCGTTGATCCGGCCGGGAGCACCGGACGTCATGGCCATGAGTTCCTGCAGACGATCCCAGTCAGACTTCTCCGGGGCGGCCTGCGCACCGCCGCCGAAGAACTTGAGTACCGCTGTGCTAGGACCACCGCCGCCGCTGAAGCTCTGTGGGTCGCCACCAGGACCCGGAAACTTGTAGCTCGCAGGGCCTCCAGACTTGCCTGGCGAGCCGACTGACGCGTCGGCACCCGACGACGGGGGAGGGTCGAACCCGAACCCAGACTCTAGGAACTGCTCCGGCGAACCGAGCCCCTGAAGCTCGAAGAAGTCCGCCGGCATGTTGTTGACCCACCACTGGGCTTCGCTCTGGTAGTTCTCCTCGGCCATGTCCGTGCCTCCTAGAAGTCCGTGTTCTTTCCGCTCGCCCGGTCTTTGCGCCGCTTCCCACGGTACACCCCACCGAGGCCCTTGGTCGTATCAGAAGATGTACATGTAGGCGCTCTGCGTCGTGGGCGTCCACGGGAGGATGTTGCCTGAGACGGCGGAAACGCCGGATATGCCTGCCTGTGCCAGTCGCCCGGCGCCCTTGATGTCGTTGGCCACGTCCTGTGACTGTGGGCTGGATCCGACGCCGAAGATGTGGAATGCGACGAATCGCCCGGCTCCCTTTAGGTCCCCGCTCAGGGTGGCGACGCCCAGGACGGTGCCAGACATGCCGCCGCTGAGGTCGAGCAGGTTGCCCGACAGGGTGGCGACACCCAGGACAGCCCCCGTGGTGAGCCTGCCAGCGCCTTCGAGGTCTCCCGACAGGGCGGCCACGCCCTGGATGACGCCCTCGATGTCTCCTGTGGCGCGGCAGTCTCCTGTCGTGGTGGCGGCGCCCTGGATTGCGCCTGCTGCGAGTCTGCCCGCGCCGCCGAGTTCGTTGTTAGGCGGGTCGCCGCCGCCGTCGTCGATGGTGGCAACGCCTTGGATCGTGCCAGCGAGGCCACCAGACGCTGTGAGGTCGCCAGACGTGGTCGCAGCGCCCAGGATGGAGCCGCAGGCGAGCCGTCCCGCGCCTTCCAAGTCCGAGCTTGAAGACGCGGCGCCCTGGATGGCCCCACCGGCGAGTCTGCCTGCTCCTTCGAGGTCGGCGCTGGTGGTGGCAGCGCCCTGGATCGTGCCTGCTATTGCGCCGCCTGCAGCGGCGGGTGCTGTGACCTTGGGTCTGCGTCGTGGCCCCGGAGCGCGCGGCGGGTCAGCGGCATAGGTGGCGCCGGTGACCGTCCACGTCATCGGGTCAGCGCCGACCGCCGCC
>DATLAK010000054.1 GCA_035527535.1 Armatimonadota bacterium | reverse complement strand
GCAAACCGGAGATCGAGGCCATGCTGGGTGGGGAACGCGTGATGGTGGTCGGCGGCCCTGACGGCTGGTGGCGATTGGCGTGGTCACTGCGGCGGCGGCGCTTCGACCAGGCGCTCATATTCGCCCGCCATCCGGCGCGTTCGTCGCCGCGGGCCTGGCCGGCGCACGCGCTGGCTCTGGTTGCACCTGCGGCCGAGCGGCGCCTGGTAACGCCTGAGCTGGCGCGCCGCTTCGGGTGGGGCTGCTTCCTGATGGACGTCGCGCTGGCGCCATTGGTGACGGCGGGCGCGCTGTTGCTGTGGCTGGCATCGCTGGCGCTGGTCGCGGTGGTGCTGGGAGCGGACGCCCTGCGCGGCGTCGCGGGCAGCGGGCGAGGAGCACATGGCGGCGACTGAAACGCGGCGGTCGGTGCTGTTGGTGACCCCGGGGTACCCCCCGAACTCGATCGGCGGCACGGAGCTGCATGTACGCGGGCTGGTGGAGGCACTGTCGGGCCGGTATGCCATGCGCGTCCTGAGCCGCGATGCCCGGGGACCCGAGCCGGAATGGGAAGACCCTGTGCTGCGGGCGCCGCGCGGGCCGCTGATGGGCTCGGTGGACGAGTTGGTGGCCCGCAGCGATCCCGCTTTCGAGAGCGCGGCCCTGGAGGCGGTCGAGGACTTCCGACCTGGACTGGTCCACCTTCACCACTGGATTCACCTATCCAACTCCCTGGTGGAGCTGTTGGCGCGGCAGCGGATGCCGGTGGTCGCGACCCTGCACGACCACTATCCCATTTGCGCACGCACTGACCTGCTGCGGCGGGGGGAAGTCCCGTGCCCCGGCCCCGAGGGTGGCCATGCCTGCGCGGACTGCCTGCCGCCTCCGGGGGCGGTGTTCGCCGGTGAATCGAAGGCACACCGCGTGGGACGCATCGCCGGCTCGCGTCTCGGCCTTGGCAGGCTAACCAAGCGTTGGGTTCATGCCCGCGCGCAAGGCGTGTTCCGCGCCCGCCTCGAACTCCTGCGCGGCGAACTGCGGCGCGCGTCGGCGGTCATCTGCCCGTCCGCGGCGCTCAAGCGCGAGATCGCCTCGGTGTGGCCGGAACTGGAGCCACAGCTCACCGTGCTTGCTCACGGCGTGGACACCGCCTGGGGTCGTCAGGTGAGACGCAAGCCGTCCGTGCGCGTGCGCTTCGCCTACATCGGCGCCGTCACTCCGCACAAGGGCATCCAGACGCTGCTTGACGCCTTTGCAGAGGTGGGTCCGCGCGGGGCTGAGCTTGCGATATACGGCGAGATCCCGGACGCGTCCTTTCAGCGCCAGGTGTCCGCCCGCGCCGCCCGGATCGGCGCGACCATGCATGGCCGGTATGAGCCCGACCACCTGCCGGAGATCTACAGCCGCGTGGACGTGGCGGTGGTGCCCTCGATCTGCAAAGAGAACGCGCCGCTGGCGGCGCTCGAGGCGCAGGTTGGCGGAGCGCCGGTTATCGCCTCCGACCTCGGCGGCCTGCCCGAAGTGGTCGAGGATGAGACAGACGGCCTGCTGTTCCGCGCCGGCGACGCCCGCGACCTGGCGGAAAAGATACGGGCGGTGGCAGGGGACGCGCAACTCCTGGCGCGGCTGCGGGCGAACGTACGGCGCCCCAAGTCCATGCCCGAGTACGCGCGGGAAATCACATCCATCTACGAGGCCGCCATCAGCACTATCACCGAGGAGAGACCATGACCGAGCACCCGACCCCGCCTGCGCACACTCACCGCGTCCTGAATCTGCTTGCCCCGCAACTGGCCTCCGAGTTGGACCAGTTTCGCATGCGCCTATCGGCCATCAGCGCCGGCTACCCGGTGGTGACCGACTGGCACCCGGTGCTGCCGGAGGGATGGGGGCAGTTCCCGCCGGCGCCGGTGGACCGCGCGACCGTCTACCGCGGCAACGCCGACACCTTTGCCTACAGTCACCACCAGGCCATCGCCAAGCTCGGGGAGCGCTATGTCGCGGCGTGGTCGAACGGCTTCGCCCACGAGGACTACGTCGGGCAGGAGGTGCACGGCGCGTGGTCCACGGACGGCCTGCGCTGGAGCGAACCGTTCGTCATCGCGCCGACGCCGGTGGAGTCGGGGCTGGTGCGGCACAACGCCGGTCTCCATGCGGCGGATGGTCAGTTCTACTGCTACGTCGGCGTGGCGGAGGACCCGAGGCGCGAGGCGGCGCCGCCGGGCATGTTCTCGCTCAGCGAGCCGCGCATCCACCTGGACGTTTACGAGACCCGCGACCTCGAGTACTGGACCCACCACGAGCGCGTGTGCGAACACATTGACCTCTACGAAGGGCCGCGGCGGACGCGCGGCGGCAAGCTGCTGTGCTGTGGTTTCGATGTCCGCGACCACCACGCGATGGTCCTGATCTGGGACGCCTCGACCTCTCCGACGGCGCGGCCGCGGGTGGTGGACGTGCCCCTCTCGGCTGAGGGCTTGCGCCCCGAACAGGGCACGTGGTACCAGACCGATGACGGTCGCATCTGGATGTACCAGCGCGAATCCACCCAGGACTGCCGCCTCGCCCTGACCTGGAGCGATGACGAAGGCGAAACCTGGAGCGACCTCGTGCGCACCGATTTCCCCAACACCTACTCCCGCGCCTTCGCGGGGCGACTCCCCGACGGGCGCTGCTATATCGTCGGCAATAACTACGGCATCTTCCTCGAGCGCCGCCACCTGTTGATCGCCCTCAGCGACGACGGCATCACGTTCGACCGCCAATACACCCTGGTCGCGGGCGACACCACCCGCCGCGTCAACGGGCGCCACAAGGAGGACGGCTACCACTACCCGAACTGCCTGGCTGATGGCGACTATCTGTACATCATATACTCGGTCAACAAGGAGGACATCGAGGTCGTGCGCCTGGACACCGGCGGCATCGAATAGCCCGCCCTGGCATGGAGGACCATCGTAGAATGAGCACAGCAACCATTCGCGACCGCTGCTGGCTGTGGGGGATGAAGGTCAACGCCCTGCAGGAGACCGCCAACTATGACAGCCTCTGCCTCCCGCCCTCGACCATGACTGTCGAGAACGCGATTCAGCGCACCGGCATCACCAACGTCATCATCGCCGGTCATCTGCCCATCAGCCGCGAGTCGCTGCAAGCTATGCCCTCGGCCACGCGCATCATCTGCAAGTGGAGTCTGCACCAACCGGCCAGTGATCTCCAGGTGCCGGCGGTGGAGGCCTGCCGGGAACGCCTGATGGCGGCCAAGGAGCTTGCCGCCGCCGACCGACGTATCGAGGGTTTCCTGGTGGACGACTTCAGCACCGGCAGCCTGGACGCCGGGATTGGGCCCGCGCACCTCGCGCGCTTCCAATTCGCCAACGCCCTGCATCCCCCCCAACTCCCGCTGCTGGCGAGCGTCTATACCTTGTCCCTGGGGCGCGCGGAGCTGCCGCCGACCCTTCCCTTCTTCGCCCAGTACGTGGTGCCGTTGTGGCACGCCGCGCGGATTGACGATGTGCCCGCGGATCTGGAGCGCCTGGCGGCCCTCAGCGGCGGCAAGCCGGTGCTGTTTACGCTGTACCTCTTCGATTTCGGCGATCAGAAACCCATCCCGCGGGAGCTCATGCAGCGCCACCTGGAGATGGCCGAACGCCTGCTGGCGCAGGAGCGCATCGCCGGCCTGGTCATGCTCGGCACCTGCATGATGGATCTCGATTGGGAGGCCAACCACTGCTTCTACGACTGGCTGTCACGGGTCGGCGAGCGGGCGATCTGAAGGTCGTAGGCACAACGCACGCTGCGCCCCTACCCGCCGTTGCCCCCAGCGACCGGCGTCACCGTGACCACGGTGTTGGCGGGAGCGTCGAACGCCAAGACGCCGTCCTCTCCCGCCGTCATCGTGCGCACCTGCAGGCCCCGGCCCAGCAGGCCGCGGATCGCGATCTCGTGGCGGCTGCCCCGGCGCACCCGGTAATCGCCGCTGGAGATGCGCACATGCGCCGTCGCCTCGCCTCCCGCCGCCACCGCCAGCTCCGACCCCGGCCGCGGCGCCAGGCGCGAGGCTGGTCCGTAGAGCGCCAAGGACACCGCTCCATCGGCGTAGGCCGCCACCGCCACCGTCACCCGCAGGGCCTCGGTCGAGATCTCGATCGGCAGCGGATCGGCCGCCTGCAGCCCGGCGTGGCCGAATATCAACAGCGAGTTCGGAGACGCGCCCGCCGGCCGTATCTCCTGCATCCCGCCCCGGATCCGGTACACCCGCCCCTCGGGATTGCGCAGCAGCACCTCGGTCGGAGCCGACGAGCGTTTCAGCACCATCACGCTGCCGTCCTGGTAGAGGCCGACCGCGTCTTGCGGGATCAGCCCGGGCGGGCGCTTCACCGCGATCGGGCTGTCCAGACCCAGCAGATCGCTGTGGAAAGCATCAAACACCGCGTCACCGGGAAGCCAGTTCTGCCACAACCGCGTGGTGGCGTACAGCGCCCATCCCCGGCCCGCCTGCCGCCCGATTATGCCCGCAAACGCCGTTGCGCTCGCCCACTGGCACAGCACCGGGGCTGCGCCGCCGGAGAGGGTCACGGAGTAGATCGGCAGATCGAAAGAGCCCTGCCCCGAACCGCCCGCAGCCATCTCGCTCGTCAGCGACGGGAAGCGAGGATGAGGCATGGTGAGGGCGGCAGCCTGCAGCATGCGGGCTATCCCTCCTGCTCCGCTCGGGACAGGGGGGCTCCCCGGCGCTTCCGTACCCTGCGCGGCCGGGGCCACGCCGAAAAGCTCGGCCAAATCCGGGGGCAGCACCTCGAGGCTGTGCGATTGGGCGAATCCCGCGCCCAGGTCCGCTATCAGCGTGCCCCCGCTGGCGACGTAGCGCGCGAGCGCCGCCTGCTCGGCGCCAGTCAGCGACACCGCCAGCGGCGCGATAATGACCTGGTAGCGGTCGAGGGCCGCGCCCGCCACCCCCGACTCCGCCAGATAGTCAACCTGGCCGAAGCCAGTGCCGCGGGCCAGCACCCGCAGCAGTCTCCCCGGCTCGCTGATCGAGGCCCCGGTCAGCCATCCGTACAGGGGCCTGCCTGAGGCGAATCCTCCAGCGGCGAACGGCTCGTATAGCACTGCTGCCGTCGGCGTAGGCACACGCGGGCACAGCCGGGCTTCGCGTATCCCCGCCAGAGCGGCCCGGGCATCACTGCGCAGCGCCTCGTTGTCGCGCAAGTCCTTCCAGTCCGCGAAGCCGATCCCCGCCGCGCCGTGGAGCACCGCCAGCTCAATCCAACTCGCCAGCTCGGCACCCGAGCGCGCCGCCGTGACCTTGAGCACCGGCAGCGCCGCGAATTGATTGCCCCGGCGCGCGAGGTCCACCCCGTGGACATTATGCGTGGTCACGTCGTCCTCCGCGACCCCCGGGTAGAGGCCCAGCAGCATGCCATCGTAGCCGTCGGGCACGCTGATGGCGGCCCGGTAGCTATGCTGGCGACCCGCCAACACGACATGGTGGCGGTCACGGGCCCGGATCTCCTGCGCCCAGACGTTGAGGAGGCCGCGGTAGAGGTCGCTGCGATAGCGCGCCAGGTCAACGGAAGCTTGCCCCAGGCCCAGCGGTTTGTGCGAGTCCACGGCGCCAACGAAGCTCTCGGTCAGAGCGTCCGCTTCGCTGATGGGCACTCCCCACGCGGCCGCAATCCCTTGCCGGGTGCCGTAGCGACGCACCAGGTAGTCGCGAAAAAGCTCCTCGTTGAAGTCGAGGGTATCCGCCCCTACGCCTTCCACCACCCACCCGACGAGACCGGGCAAGCCCAATCCGCGCTCGACGACAGGCTTCAGATATTCGCGCACCGCCGCGCGGTAGGCGTCGTCCCAGGGGTTGGCCGCCGCGGGGTTCAACGCCTCCGGCGCGGGGGGGATCGTGGCCAAGACGTGGAGCCCCCGCGCCGCCGCGGCCTGCGCCAGGCCCTCCGCCACCTTCCACCCGTCATCGGTGGGCGCGCCGATAACGACCTCGACGGTGTTGAAGCCGAGCTGTGAGTACGCGTCCAGCTCCGCCGGGTCGGACACGCCCACTGCCCACAACAGCGGAGTCGGTTCGCCGTCAACCACGATCTGGTTGCGGGCGCGCCAAACGGCGCGCCGGAGAGCTCTATCATCGGCACGCGCCTGCGCCCCGGCGACGGTGGCGGCCAACAGCAGCCACGCGGCCAACGGCGCCCAGCGGCGACAGCGGCTAGGGAGTGCTCTGAGCATCATCGGTCGGTTGTCGGGCCTGAGCTCGCGCGCGCCCGGCGGTCAGTGATGCGCGCGTACCAGATGGTACCCTCGTAGAGGACCAGCATCGGCACGGCGAGTATGGCCAGAGTGAGAACGTCGAAGGTGGGGGTGACCACCGCGGCGATGATCAAGATCGCGATCACCGCCTCCCGGCGCCGCGCAGCCAGGAACTCGGGAGACACGATGCCGGCCTTGATGAGGAATATGAGAACGATAGGCAACTGAAAACACAGGCCGAAGGCGAACAGCAACTTCGCCAGGAACCCCACCTGCCGCTGCAAATCGAAGAACTTCTCCACCCCCGCGGGCACGAACGCCGAGGACAGCATGAAGCTGACGAAGCGGGGGATGATGACGTAGCCCAGCGCCACGCCGACGGCGAACAGGGCGCTGGCGGCGGGGAGCAGCGGCGCCGCCGCGCGGCGCTCGTCGCGGGTCATGCCCGGCGCCACGAAGCCCCACAGCTCGAACAGGATGCCGGGCAGGGCAATGACGACGCCGGCGATGGCGCTGATCTGAAACCGGAGCATGAAGCCCTCGGTCAACATGCCGATGCGCAGGCGCCCGCCGGCCGCGCGAATGGGGTCGGCCAGCGGCGCCATCAGCACCGCGTAGATGCCCGGATAGAGCACCCAGCCGGCGGCAACGCCGGCGACGACGTAGATGAGGCTGCGGATGATGCGCGCGCGCAGCTCCTCCAGGTGCGTCACCAACTCGATCGGTTCGTCTTCCTTGACCATCGCTTGCGGGTTCCGCCGCCGCTAGATCAGCGCCTGCTCGGTCTCGGCATCGAAGACATGCGCCTTGTCCATGTCGAACACGACGTCGAGGTGCTGGCCATCGCGGGCGGCGCTATCGCCGTCGAGCGCCGCGACCAGGCGGTGGCGGCCGCTGGTGAGATAGGCGTAAACGATCGCGCCCATGGGCTCGATCACGTCCACCGTCGTCCGCACCGAGTTGCCGACGGTCGCGGTCACCGGCCCCGGCAGAGAGCGGTCATAGATGTCTTCCGGCCGCACGCCAAGGATGACCTGGTGCCCCACGTGCTCGCGCACACACCCCACATGGGCGGCGGGCAGACGCAGCCGAAAATCCCCTGCATCTATGACGCACCCGCCGTCCTGCGCGACGATCACGGCGGCGATGAAGTTCATCGCCGGACTGCCGATGAAGCCCGCCACGAATAGATTGGCAGGATGGTGATAGACCTGCATCGGGGTGTCCACCTGCTGCAGCACCCCGTCCTTGAGCACGGCGATGCGGTCGCCCATGGTCATCGCCTCGACCTGGTCGTGAGTAACGTAGACGGTGGTGATGCCGAGGCGGCGATGGAGCTTGCTCAGTTCGGCTCGCGTCTGGACGCGCAGCTTGGCGTCCAGGTTGGAGAGCGGCTCGTCCATGAGGAAAACCTTGGGCTCGCGCACGATCGCACGCCCCAGCGCCACGCGCTGGCGCTGGCCGCCCGAGAGCTCCTTGGGGCGGCGCCTCAGCAGGTCGCTGAGGCCCAACATCTGCGCCGACTCGCGCACGCGGCGTGCGATCTCGGTCCGCGACAAGCGCCGCAGCTTGAGGCCGAAGGCCATGTTGTCGTAAACCGTCATGTGGGGGTAGAGGGCGTAGTTCTGGAAGACCATGGCGATGTCGCGGTCCTTGGGCGAGATGTCGTTGACCAGCCGCTCGCCGATATAGATCTCGCCCGCGGTCGCCTGCTCCAGGCCCGCGAGCATTCGCAGCGCGGTCGTCTTGCCGCAGCCCGAGGGCCCGACCAGCACTAGGAACTCCCGGTCGCTGATCTCCAGGGTGAGGTTCGCGACGGCGACGACCTGGCCGAAGCGCTTGGTAAGATTGTGCAGCCTGACTGCCGCCATCAGTGGCGAGTTCTCCCCTTGGGCTGGCCCAAGCGCATCCCCGCTCATCGCACGCACCGGCCCGCGCGCGACCGCGGCGATTATAGCAGACGCCGGTAGCCCGCAGCAACCGTCGGGGGCGCGACTCCGCGGTGGGCCCCCCGCGGTGGTCTCGTTTGACAATCCTCGATGCGCTCTGCTATACTGCCGGGAGCGCCAAGCTGGAGGCGGCGATCGCCCCTATCCCGGACGGGTGTTCAGGCGAAGGCATACCGCACCACCGCTACTCTGCGGAGTGGCGACGTTTTCCGCTCCGAGCCTCGTCCGCCGAAGTGGCTTCGGCTGCGAAGCGTGGATGCACGAGGCGAGCGCAGGCACCGGCATTTGGCGCAGGTTTTTTGTGTTCCGGCGGAGCCCCGCCCTCCCATGTTCGATAGCCTCACCGACAAACTGCAAGCGGTCTTCGAGCGACTGACCCGCAAGGGGCGCCTATCCGAGGAGGATGTCGTCGCCGCCTGCCGGGAGATTCGCCTGGCGCTGCTCGAGGCCGACGTCAACTTCAAGGTCGTCAAGGGCTTCGTGGAGCGCGTGCGTCAGCGCGCGGCGGGCCAAGAGGTGATGAGCAGCCTGACCCCGGGGCAGCAGGTGATAAAGGTTGTCAAGGAAGAGCTGACCGACCTGCTGGGCGGCGGCGAAGTGGCGCTGGCACGCAGCCCCCAGCCGCCGACGGTGTACATGCTGGTGGGCCTCCAGGGCGGCGGCAAGACCACGACCTCGGGCAAACTGGCGCGCCTGGAGAAGAAGGCCGGTCGCAATCCGCTGCTGGTTGCCACCGACGTCCGCCGGCCGGCGGCGATCGAGCAACTGCGCATTGTCGGCGAGCAAGTGGGGGTGCCCGTCTTCGACCTCGGCGCCCGCGAGGACCCCATCGTCATCGCGCGGGCAGCGGTGGCGCACGCCCGGCGGGGGGGGCTGGACCCGGTGATCCTCGATACCCAGGGGCGGCTGCACGTGGACGAGGCGCTCATGGGCGAGCTGCAGCGCATGCGTCAGGAGGTCGCGCCGCAGGAGGTGCTGTTGGTGCTGGATGCGATGACCGGCCAGGACGCGGTGCGCGTGGCGGAGCAGTTCGATGCGGCGCTCGACCTCAGCGGCTTCATTCTGACCAAGCTCGACGGCGACGCGCGCGGCGGCGCCGCGGTATCAATTCGGGCGGTCACCGGCAAGCCGGTCAAGCTCGCCGGCATGGGGGAGAAGCTCGACGCGCTAGAGCCGTTCCGCCCCGACCGCATGGTATCACGCATCCTGGGCATGGGCGACGTCTTGACCCTGATCGAGCGCGCCGAGTCGGCGCTGGACGAGAAGCAGGCGGCGACCCTGGAGCGTAAGCTGCGCACCCGCAGCTTCGACCTCAACGATTTCCGGGATCAGCTCGACCAGATGTCGAAGATGGGCCCGCTCGACCAGTTGCTCGAGCTGATCCCAGGCTTTCGCCAGCTGCGGCTGCCGCGGGAGGTGGAGATTGACCCGTCGCGCATCAAGCAGCTCAAGGCGATTATTCAGTCCATGACCCCCTACGAGCGGGCGCATCCGGAGCTGGTCAAGGGAGGCAGGCGGCGGCGCATCGCCCAGGGCAGCGGCACCTCCCCGCAGGCGGTCAACCAGCTTCTCAACCAGTTCCGCCAGCTCAAGGATACGTACCATCGTTTCGCCGAAATGGAGAGGCGCGGCAAGCTGCCGCGGATAGCCTTTCCGGGCTCGTAGCCGCGGGCTGCGAACGACGAATCAGAGAGCGCGCAGCGCCCATTAGTCAACTGATCGCGAGAGAGGTAGCAACCCATGGCCGTTAAGATTCGCCTGCGCAGAACCGGAGCCAGGAACCAGCCTCGCTACCGCGTGGTGGTGGCGGACTCGCGATTTCCGCGTGATGGACGCTTCATCGAGGTCATAGGTTACTACAACCCCACGCGCCAGCCCCACGAGTTCGAGATCGACGCGGAGCTCGCCCTCAAGTGGCTCGGGCGGGGCGCGCAGCCGACGGAAACGGTGGGCGACCTGCTGGTGCAGCGGGGGATCATGAGCAAGTTCTACGAATCCCAGGGCAAGCCGGTGCCGCCGGAGATGGCGGCCAGGCACGAGCCTGCGGCGACCACCCCGGAGGCCGCCGCGCCCGCGCCGCAGGCGGCGGCAACAGCCCCCGAGCCGGCAGCGGAACCGCCCGCAGATGCCGGCGCCGCCACGACCGGGGAGTCCGCCGGCGCCGCCGAACCCGAGACCGATCAGACGCAAGCATAGCCTGACACATACTGCCACGTCCCCGGCGCGGGCTCCGTGAGTGCCCCATGCCCCGCGTTGCCGATAGCGCCTATCGCGGCACAGCCAGGTCCGGATGGTGGAGGTGGTGACGGTGAAAGAGCTGATCGAGATGATCGTCAGGGCGCTGGTGGATGAGCCCGACCGCGTGGTGGTGACGCAGGTGGAAGGGGAGCGCAGCGTCATCTTCGAGGTGCGCGTCGCGGACGATGACATGGGCCGCGTCATCGGCAAGGGCGGTCGCATAGCCAATTCGCTGCGCGCCGTGGTCAAGGCCGCGGGCGCGCGGCAGAACAAGAACATCTGGGTGGATATCAATAAGCACGCGGAGGACTGAGCGCCTTCGCTCCGTTCACGACCGAGACCGCGTGGGAGCCCGATTCCCGGGCTGGGCGCCAACGCTGTTGGCGTCGGGAGGCAATTGATGGCGAGCCTGACGATCACGCGCCCGATCCTGCTGCACGTCATCGTGACCGAGCAGTTCAAGCAGGAGATGGAGGCCGAGCTGCAAGGCGCAGCCGACACCACCCAGCAGCGCCTGGACCAGATTGATTTCCAGGCGCGGCGCATCTTGGCCGATCTGCAGCGCACCGACCTCACTCAGGCGATGCAGGTGCGCCAGCAGATCGAGGCCGAGAAGGGCCGCCACCAGTCCGCCAAGGAAGAGTTGCTGGAGCGGATCAAGGAGGTGCGCGAGCTGGCGCTCGGCTCCGAGTTCTCCCGCGGCACGCTCGAGGGCATCGTCGAGATCAAAGAGGGTGACCATCTCTACGACAAGCTCGGCAGGACCGAGATCGTGGTCAAGGACGGCGTTGTCGTCGAAATTCGCGAGCCCGGGGGATGATGCGCAGCGCGCGCACGCGGGCGCGCGCTGCGACCTGGCGGTGGGGCGGATCGGCGCGCCGCACGGCGTGCGCGGTCAAGTGCGAGTGGAGCCGCTGACCGACTACCCGGAGCGATTCGCGCGGCTGGGCGAGGTGTGCCTGGAGCTGAGCGATGGCCGCCGGCGTCGGGCGGTGGTCGAGGGGGGGTCACCCGGGGCGCGCGGGCGCGTGGTGCTGAAGTTCAAGGGCTGCGATGACCGCGCTGCGGTCGAGGATCTGCGCGGCGCCTATGTGCTGATCCCGCGCGCGGAGGCGGTTGAGCTGCCGTCGGGCCACTACTTTGTGGATGACATTGTGGGGCTGGAGGTGGTGACCACCAGCGGCGAGCGGCTGGGCGCGGTGCGGGAGGTGATACGCACCGGCGCCAACGATGTTTACGTGACCGACCGCGGGATGGTGCCGGCGACGCGCGAGGTGGTGCGCCGGATAGATCTCGCGGCGGGGGCGATGGTGGTGGAGCTGCCGGAGGAGATATGAACGCGGGCGGCGGCGGGCCGACGACGGCGATGCGGATTGACGTGCTGACGCTGTTTCCGGGGATGTTCGCGGGCCCGCTCGACGACAGCATCGTTGGGCGCGCGCGTGAGCGGCGCCTGGTCGAGATCCGCTTGCTCAATATCCGCGACTACAGCACGGAGCGCCAGCACATCGTTGACGACTACCCCTACGGCGGCGGGGGCGGCATGGTGATGAAGCCGGAGCCGGTTTTCGCCGCCGTCGCCGCCGCGCGCTGCGCGGGCGAGTGCCGCGAGCGCGTGGTGCTGATGTCGCCGCAGGGGCGGCGGCTGGATCAGGCCGCGGTCGCCGCGCTCGTCGCCTACGAGCACCTGATCATCGTCTGCGGCCACTACGAAGGCGTGGACGAGCGCGTGCGCGAGCACCTGGTGGACGAGGAGATATCCATCGGCGACTACGTTGTCACCGGGGGTGAGCTGCCGGCGATGGTGGTCATGGACGCCGTCGTGCGCATGCTGCCCGGGGCGCTGGGGGCGGAGCATGGAGCGGCGAGCGATTCATTTGCTGGCGGACTGCTGGAGCATCCGCATTACACGCGTCCCGCGGGATTCCGCGGCTGGAAGGTGCCCGAGGTTCTGCTGTCGGGCAACCACGAAGCGATCCGCCGCTGGCGTCGCGAAATGAGCCTGCGCCGAACTCATGCGCGCCGGCCCGATCTGCTGGAGAGCGCCGAGCTGAGCGCAGAGGATCGCGAATTGCTGGAGATGATCGAGGGCGAGTGGCACCTGGGAGCGCCGTCCGAGGAGACCTGAGATGGGCCATCCGATAATCGCGGAACTGGAGAAGGAGCAACTCAAGGCCGACGTGCCCGAGTTCGGCCCCGGCGATACCGTGCGCGTGCATCTGCGCATCACCGAGGGCGGTCGCGAGCGCACACAGGCATTCGAGGGCACGGTCATCCGCCGCGGCAACGCGGGAATCAACGAGCGTTTCACCGTGCGCCGTGTCGCCCATGGCGTGGGGGTGGAGCGCACCTTCCCCGTGCACTCGCCGCGGGTGGAGCGCATCGAGGTGCTGCGGCGCGGCAAGGTGCGCCGGGCCCGACTCTACTACCTGCGCCGGAAGATCGGCCGCGCCGGTCGTATCAAGGAGGCCCGCTGACCTGGATGACCCCGCCTGCGCCCCCGACGCCGGTTGCGCGCGAGCTGGGGCGGGGCGGCTCGGTCCAGCGCCGTGCGCAACGGTGGAGCAGGCATGGCTGCGCGCGGGTCACGAGCATAGGGGAGTGAAGCGGCATGCTGAACCTGGATTCCCCATGGCAGATCGTCGCCATCGTCGCCGCAGTGGGACTGTTGCGCGTGATGTACACGGTGTGGAAGGACGCCCCCTCCCGCGCACTCATGCTGGAGCTGGCGGACTCGCTGCTGATCGCCTTCGCGCTGGTGTTCTTCCTCGTCAAGCCGTTCGTGGTGGCGGCGTTCTACATCCCCTCCGAGTCCATGCTGCCGACGCTGCGCCCCAATGACCGCGTGCTGGTCAACAAGTTCATCCTTCACCTGACCGCGCCGCGCCGCCAGGACATCATCGTCTTCGAGGCCCCGCGCGAGGCGGTGGGCGACGGCGTGCAGAAGGACTTCATCAAGCGCTTGATCGGCCTGCCCGGCGATACGGTCGAGGTGCGCAGCTACGATGGAGTGTATGTCAACGGCGTCAAGCTGGACGAGCCTTACATTGATGCGCTGCACATGGCGGATTATGACTTCCCAGTAGATAAAGAGGGGCGGCGTCTGCCGCCGCACAAGGTGCCGCTCGGGCACTACCTCGTCATGGGCGACAACCGCAACGACAGCAATGACAGCCACCGCTGGGGCGACCTTCCCGCGCAGAACGTTCTGGGCAAGGCGATGGTGATCTTCTGGCCGCCGGGGAGGACCCGGCTTGCCCGCTGACACGGCCGAGAGTGCGGTCCGGGACGGCGCGCAATCCGCCGCGCGCAGGCGCTCCCGGGCCGCGCGCAAGGCGGCGCGCACCCGCGCCGAGAATGCGCGCCTGGCGGCGCTGTGGCGCTACGAGCGCGAGCTGTGGAGCGCCGGGCATCGGTTCATCGCCGGCGTGGATGAATCTGGAGTGGGCCCCCTGGCGGGGCCGGTGGTGGCGGCGGCGGTGATTTTGCCGCCGGATTTCCGGGCGCCAGGCCTGTGGGAGTGCAAGCGACTCGCCGCTGACAAACGCCCGCAGTTCCACGCGCTGATCGTCCAGCGCGCTCTCGCCGTGGGAGTCGCCGTGGTGGACGTGGACGAACTCGACCGCATCAACATCCATCAGGCCGGGCTCAAGGCCATGCGCGCGGCGCTGGACCAACTCGAGGCGGCGCCCGACTGCGCGCTGGTTGACGGGTTCGCGATCCCCGGCCTCGCCTTTTTCCAGCGGCCCATCATTGACGGCGACGCCTCCAGCATGTCCATCGCGGCGGCCTCGGTCGTCGCCAAGGTTACCCGCGACCGCATCATGGAGCGCCTCGATCGCCTCTACCCGGGATATGCGTTCGCCCGCCACAAGGGCTACGCCACGCGTGAGCACCGCGAGGCGCTCGCACGGCTGGGGCCGTGTCCGGTGCACCGGCGATCCTTCGGCCCGGTGCGGGAATGGATGGCGGGCTAGTCGGCTGGGGAAGCCTGGTGCCGCCGGGTCAGCCTCCGCCGGCGATTGTCACAAGTTCACAGGGTTGTGAACAGTTGTGGAGAAGCGACAAGAGCTGTGTGACCTCGGCAGCGGGTGCACACACACTGTAGGATTGCCGAACGCCGCCGCGAGCCCCCGAATACACAGAGCTGCGGCGGTCCGGAGATCGGTATGTCTGAAGCGGCGATTAGGGATATAAACACCGTTTTCGGCTTCTGGACGAGTCGCCCGGTGGACGTGTCCCTGGAGACCTTGTGCGGCATATTGGACAAGCACAAGGTCACCCGCGCGGCGACGTTATCCACAGTAGGTGTTTTCGTGGACTCGCGCCGTGGAAACGACCGCACCTGGCAGGCGGCGCAGGAGCATCCGCAGTTGCTGCCCGTGGCCACGTTCGACCCACGGGGCGGCATCGGGTGCCTGGGTGAGATGGCGGAGCGCGCCGAGCAGGGCTTCCGCATCTTCGCGCTGTTCCCGGAGACGCAGGGATGGTCGCTTGATCACGCCTGCTGCGCGGAAGTGCTGCGCCTTGCCGGCGAGACGGGAATCCCCGTGATGGCCGAGGCCGCCAGCCCCGGCGCGCCGACGCGCATCGGCCGGCTCGCGGAGCAGTACGGCGTGCGCGTCATCCTCTCGCAGGTCAGCCTTCGCAACCTGGGCGAGACCATGATGGTCATGAAGAGCACCCCCAACGTATTCGTGGAGACGCACATACTCGCCTCCAGCGACGGCATCGAGCTGGTGGTGGATGAGATCGGCAGCGACCGCTTGCTGTTCGGGTCGGGCGCCCCGCTGCAGTACTTCTCCAGCGCATATCTGCGCTTGCGCTTTGCCGACCTGACCGCGAGCGACAAGGCGGCGGTGCTGGGCGCGAACTTCGCCCGCCTGCTGGAGCAGACATGACCACCACCCGCACCACTCGGTTGCGCGCCCTGCCCGCGCGGGTTCCCGCGGAAGGTCTTGCCCGCGGTCGTGACCGGGCGCAGTGAGGAGCCGATGTGCCGATCATTGATATCCACGCGCACTACGGGAACTGGGTGTGGCCGGTGCGGGCGCAAGCGCTGGACGAGATGCGCGCACAGATGAAACGGTTCGCCATCACCCGCGCGTGCGTCGCCAGCTCGGTGGCGATCATGGGCGAACTGGCGGAGGGCAACGCCGCGGTGGCGGAGGCGGTGGCGGAGTGCGAAGACCTGCGCGCCTGGTGCGTGATCAACCCCAACTTCCTCGAGCTGTCGCTGGAGCAAATCCAGAAATACGTGCGGCAGGACCGTTGTGTCGGCGCGAAAATGCATGCCGCCTACCACATGCAGCCGCTGCACTCGCCGCTGACGGAGCAGTTGGTCAAGGCGATGCTGCGCTATGACAAACCGCTGCTGGTGCAGGTGCGCGGTGAAGCGGATCTGGCGGGGCTGGACGCCCTCGCCGCGCAGTTCCCGAGCTGTCGCATGATCATCGGCAACATGGCGGGCCCGCACTGGCAGATCGCGGCCCGCTTGGCGCGCACGCGCACCAACCTCGTGCTCGACTGCGGCGGCCCCTGCGCCGACCGCGACAAGATCGCCTACGCCATGGAGCAGGCGGGCCCCAACCGCGTCGTCTTCGGCACCGACCAGCCACTCGCTCACCCGGTTTTTTCCATCGGCGCCGTGCGCGACGCGGCGCTGTCGCCCGCGCAAAAGGACGCCATACTCCAGGGCAATGCTCAGCGGCTCTTCGGCCTATGACCGAACTCCACCCCGAGGCGCGGCACGCGCTGGACGCCTTCCTCGACCACCTCGCCCTCGAGCGCGGGCTGGCCCACAACACCATCGCCGCCTACCGTCGCGACCTCGAGGGGCATCTCGGCTTCCTGGCGGACATCGGCGTCAGCGACCCCCGGGCGGCCGGCGAGTCCCACCTGCTGCGTTATCTCGGCCGGTTGCGCCGGGCCGGGGCCGCGCCGGCGACGGTAGTGCGCAAGCTGTCGGCCATGAGGTCCTTCTACCGCCACCTGGCGCAGGAGAAGACGATCGCCTCCGATCCCACCGCCGGTCTCGAATCGCACCGCCTGGAAGCGCGGCTGCCCGCAGTGCTATCGCTCGACCAGGTCGAGGCGATACTGTCCAAGCCCGACACCGCGACTCCGCGCGGGCTGCGGGACCGGGCGCTGCTCGAGCTGCTCTATGCCTGCGGCCTGCGCGCGTCCGAACTGGTGGAGCTGGAGGTGGGGGATCTCAACCTCAAGCTCGGCTTCGTGCGCTGCATGGGCAAGGGCTCGAAGGAGCGCATCATCCCGCTGGGGAGCAAGGCCATCCAGGCTCTCGAATCCTATCTCGGTGCGCGCAAGACCGATTCGACCGCCCTCTTCCCGGGTCGCCGGCGCGGCAAGCTGACGCGCGTAGCATGCTGGCAGATCGTCAAGCGCTACGCCGCCCGGGCCGGGGTGACCACCCCCGTGTCGCCCCACACGCTGCGCCATTCCTTTGCCACTCACCTGCTGGAGCGGGGGGCGGATCTGCGCGCGATCCAGGAGATGCTCGGCCACGCCGACATCTCCA
>DATLAK010000053.1 GCA_035527535.1 Armatimonadota bacterium | reverse complement strand
CTGGTGCCGTACTGACAAAGGCTCAGACCACATGAGGCGGTCAGGCGTCCGTGAGACCGGTACGTGATGTCCGTTCCCGGCGCAGGGACGCGATTCTGACGTGGCGAAAAGCGCCCCTATGCCCCAAAGGGGCCGGGGCGCCCCGGCGACTGACGTCACCAGGGCACAGTCTGCGGCGGCTCGTCATAAGACGATGGCGTGCGCGGATGGAGTATGCAACTGGCCACCAGCCCTAGCACCTCGGCACGCCGCTCTCGATCTTTGATTGCATGGGCCGCCTCGGCGGCTTTGTCAGGATACGAGCTTGCCAGCACTTGGGCGACCTGAACGAGATCATGATGGCCCCGGCGAGGTTCCTGCCAAGTGGCTGCCGCTACGGCCTCGGCAGCGGCAGTCTGGGAGATCTCGGGGTGGGTGCGTATCAGTGCCCTCGCAATGAAGGCCAAGAACTCCGGTCCCTTCTCCTGCTGGGATTGCTTGCGCGCAGCCGCAAGCAGTTCGGCGGCGGCAGGGGCGCTGAGCTGCGGCTGGGTCTTTCCCACCTCCAAGACCACGCTCAACAGTTGGCCAAGATTCGTGGTGTTGGCTGGGCTCTGCGCCAGCGCCAGCGCTTGCGCCGCCGCGCTGCGCGAAAGCACGCTGTCTCGGTCCGCCAGCTTCGACGCCAGCTCCCCCAGCGTGAGGGCGCGCCGGGACCCGTCAGAGATGGTTCGTGCGGCTTCCACGGCCTTATCGGGATGGAGGGGCGCAAGGCGTGCGACAAGATACTGCACGAACTGGTCGTGATTGCGTGATACATGATTGCGCGCCAATCGGAGTGCCAGCTCGGGGTCTCTGGGAGCCATGGCGAGGATGATTCCTCCCATCGCCTGGTCACGCATTACCTTGTCCTTCATGCGTTGGACGACCTTCAGCGCTTGCTCCGGGTTCGTCCTTGCGAACGCCACCGCGACGCCGTGGAGCCCCGCATCGCGGCTGGCCGGGTCCTTCATTCGCAGCGCCAGGTTGACCGCCTTGTCGGGAGCGATGCCCCAGCTCTCGCCGTTCGTGAAGGCGTCGATAGCACGGCGCATCACCTGTGCGGACGCCTGGTCTCGAGCGCGAGCGCTCTTGATGCGTGCGACCGCAGCCCGCGCCACATCCGGGTAGAACGCGCCAATCGCTGAGACGGCCTCGATGAGCGCGTTGCCACGGGCGGGCTCGGTGCGGATGGCTGCGGCCGTCCTGACGGCCTCTGCAGCTATCGGCCGGCCGCGCTTGCGGTCGGCGCTGGCGACTCGCCCCGCAAGACGCGTAATCAAGGGCGCCCGGTGCGCTGAGTCTGCTATGAGCCTGGACATGGCCAGCGTGACTTCCGGGTGCGCCGGCGTCAACGTCAGCTGCGCAACCGCTGAACGCAGTGCCGCGCGATTGACTGGTTTGTTGGGCATAGTCCGAGCCGCATGCAGCGCCGCGTTCGCCGCCTGACGCGACAATGCCGCATGCCTTTCGGCGGTCAGAGTAGCGACGGCGGTCAACAGCACAAGGCGTGCCGCTGGGTCTTCGCTGTCTCGCGCCGCATTGAAGGCCATAGCGGGGGCTGTCCGGGCCAAAGGAACGAATACCACATAGAGGGCCCACGATGGACCGACTCCTACGTACACGCCTGAGTATGCTCTTGGCAAGAATTCGCGGAGAGGCCCGAATTCCGGCTGCCATTTCCACAGACTCGGAATGCCGCGCGCGATCTCAAGTGCCTGCTCCGGACGGGTCTCCGCAAGCGCCACCACGATGCCGACCAGTGCATTCGAACGCTCCCGCGGGTCAGCGATCTCGCGCGCTGCCTTGAGCGCCTTGTCGGGGTCAATCGAGGCGAGGTCTATGGCTCTCCGCCTAAGCACGTCAAGCACACGGTACCGATCGTCCGCATCATCCGCATACTCGATGCCCATGACTAGGGAAGCCGCTTCGTCGAGGAGTGACTGCGCGAGGGCGACGTCGGTTGGCGACAATCGCGGCGTAGCGGTTGACGCGGCTGATGACATGTCTCCGCACGCGCCGGTCCCAAACGCGCACGCAGCACAGGCCGAGAACAACAACGCCGAGAGAACGAAGCGCTTCATTGCTGTGCCCCCTCTTATCTGCTCTCGCCCACTGTGCGATATTCGACCTCGAGCCGGGACGGCTCCTTCGACAGGCTCAGGACAAGTTGTGGCACGTGGGCGACGACCACCTTCCCTCCGTCGCCCACGCGACGATTTCCTTGTAACGGAGTAATACTGGCCCGGATTATGAATAATCTGGGCTATTCCCCCGGGTCCTGGGCCCCCAGCTCAGCAATCAGGTCCTGGATAAGCCCCTGGTGCGTCTCCGCATCCTGCTCCAGCACGTGGAGCTCGACCCCGGGCGCAGAGGCGTCAACCGCCCGCAGAACGCTGGGGATGCCCTCTTCATCCAGCATGTCGGCGAGCATCTCGGCCTGTGGGCGCTGCGACGCGAAAACGCTGACGGTCTTGCCGCCGCGCAGCCGTCCGCTATGCGCGCGGTCCACTTCCTCGAGGTCCGCGACCAAGTCCACGTCGCAGTCCGGGCATCGCCGCAGCCCCTCCCGAAATTCATAGCCACATCCCGGGCAGAACATCATCCTCTGCTGAACCTCCCTTTCCGATGGTGATGGAACGGACGCCAGCAAGAAGTCCCACTGGACGGTAGATGAAGCGGGGATCGAAACGGAACCTGACCCGTTACGCGAACACGAGGCTCCGGCGCCGCGCCGCCCGCGCCATTTCGCACGCCTCCGCCGCGTTGTACGCCAGTGGCTTCTCGCATAACACGTGGAGCGCACGCGAAGCACTCCCGCGCCGCCGCGCGCTGCGCCGCCGGTGGCGTGCCAGATGCTGACGGCGGCGGGACGTGTGGCCTCCAGCATCTTCACGCCATCGCCACAGGCGCGCCCGTCGAGCTCGGCTGCCGGCGCGCCGTCTGCCCGACCTTCCTACTTGGCGCCGGTCTCGCCCTTGTTCTCCTGCGATAGCGGGCCGGTTTGCCCCGCCGCGGAGGCCGGCGCTGCCTGCTCGCCGAGGTGCGGCAGGCGCGCGAGGATGTCCTCGAGCTTCATGCCGGTCATCGCTTCCAGCACCGGCGGCAATTGGGCGATGATCTTGACTACGTCGCGGGTCACCTTGTCGGCGCCCGCCGAGTCGCCGCCGGTGGAGACGACCACGATGCGCTCGGTCTTCGCCAGCGGCGCGGAAACGGCGGCGGCAATCTGCGGCAGCTTCTCGATGAACGTCTGCGCGATGGCCGCCTCGTTGTACTCGCGCCATGCGTCCGCCTTCTTGGACATGGCCTCCGCTTCCGAGAAGCCCTGGGCCTTGATGATGTCCGCTTGCGCCAGACCTTTCGCCTTGTTGGCGTCGGCGTCGGCCAAGCCCACCGCGCGGGTGGCATCGGCCTGACCGGCCGCGGTGGCGCGCAGGCGGAACTGCTCCGCTTCGGCGAGCGTCTGGATGCGGCAGCGCTCCGCCGCCGCGGGCTTCTCGACGGTGGCGGTCAATTCTTTCGTCCGGCGGTCAACCTCACGCGCCTGGACGTCGATCTGCTTCTCCTTCTCGATCACCTGGACTTGCACTTCCTCAGCGCGCACCAACTGCTCGGTCTTGAACTTCTGCAGGTCGTAGGCGAGGTCGGCTCCCGCCTGCTTCTGGGACGACGCGGCCTTGTACTCCGCGACGTTGATCGCATAGTCGCGCTGCGCCTCGGCGATCTTGCTATCCGCGCCGTACTTCGCCTGCTGACCCTCCTGGTTGGCGACTGCCGACTTGATGGTGGCATCGCGCGCCGCTTCCGCCTCGCCGATGACGGCGTCGCGCTTGACCTGGGCGATGCGCGGCTTGCCCAGCGCCTCCAGGTAGCCGTGGCTGTCGCGGATGTCGCGGATGGTGAAGGAGACGATGGTCAGACCCATGTTGACGAGATCGGTCGCGGCGACCTCCTGCACGCGCGCGGCGAAGGCCTCGCGGTTCCTATAGACCTCCTCGACCGACATCGTGCCCAGAATGGCGCGCAGGTGCCCCTCAACCGTCTGCAGGGCGATCTGCGCGATCTCGGTCTGGTTCTTACCCAGGAACTGCTCGGCCGCGGTGCGGATGGAGACGTCGTCCCCGCGCACTTTGATCTGGGCGATGCCGTCCACCACGATGGGCACGCCTTGCATGGTATAGACCTCGGGCGTGCGCACCTCCAGGGTCATGATCTCCAGCGACAGCGTGTCCACCCGCTCCAGCACCGGCCACACGAAGGCGCCGCCGCCCACGCGGATGCGAAACCCCACGCTTTGGACGGTGCCGTCCTCGGCGCGAATGTTGCGCCGTTTGCCCGAGATGACGAGCACCGTGTTGGGGCCAACCTTGACGTAGCGGTTGGCGTAGACGATGACGAAGAGGATAACGACGGTGATGACGGCGCCGACAACCAGCGGAATGCCGCGACCGGGCGACGACAGGAACCACTCCATGGGATGCCTCCGTAGCGCTCAGGATACCTGCTGCCCGGCGGAGCCTTCGCCCGGCTCCACCGGGGCGACATAGACCGTATTGCCGACCACGCGCGCGATGCGCACCTGCGCGTGGCGAGGAATGGCGGCGCCGGTGGCGGAACGGGCGATCGCGGTGTAGCGCCCCTCCAGGCTGACGTAGGCCACTTCTCCCACGCTGTCGGCGGGAATGGCGATCGTCACCTCGGCGGGCAAGCCCGCGATCGCGTCCATGCGCACCTCGCTCGACGCCTGCACCGACGCGAACACTCGATAGAACAGGGTGAAGACCCCCGCCGCCACCACCACTCCCGCCGCCACCGACGCGGGCAGGGTAATGTAGAGGTTGTACTTGAACATGTTGGTGAGGACCAGGCCGGTGCCGCCGAAGACGGTGCTGAAGGTGGCCATGGTCATCGGGGAGAGCGGGGAAATCGCGACCTCTTCGGCGCCGGCCCCGCCGTAGGCCTCGCCATGGCCCGCGCCGACGTCATGCGCAGTGCCGAAGTCATGGGCCGCCGGCTCCAGACCGCCGCCCGCCTCAAGCCCGTCGTGCCCAAAGCCGAACACGCCCCCGAGCAGGGCCGCGACCAGCGCGTAGATCAGGCCCGAGATGAAGCAGATCCAGTAGGCAAAGACGTCCCACCCCATCGCCTTTTCCTTCCCTTCCCGGCGTCCGTATTCGGCGCCCTGCGCCGTCCCACCTTCTCACCTACGGCGCGACTTCCCCGCCACGCACACCGCCGAGACTCCGCACGGCAGCGGCACCCGCAGCAGCCATGCCGTCTCCAGCCGCAGCAGCCCCACCAGCAGGCGATTGGGCCACCCGGGCAGTGGCCTGATCGCCGTCTTCGGCCGTCCGCGGTGAAGCTGCCCCAGCAGCTTCTGCGCCAGGCGGAAGGAGAAAATGGCGGGCAGCAGCAGGGTGATGCAGTACGACAGGTCCAACACCCGCAGGCCGGCCCCCTCCATCAGGCCGCGCACCTCGCGCGCCCGGTAGCGGCGGAAATGATCGAGCGCCTCATCGTGCTCGCTCCACAGCGACTGGTAGGCCGGGACGGTGACGATCACCAGCCCCCCCGGGCGACACACCCGCGCCATCTCGCCCGCCGCCGCCGCGTCGTTGCGCACGTGTTCGAGGACATCCAAGGCGGTGACGACGTCAACCGAGTGGTCTGCGAGCGGCAGCCGCTCGACGGCGCCGCCCACCAGTGGGAAGCGCCCACGCAAGCGCGACAGCCGCAATGCCTCGTTGGAGCGATCGAGGCCGATCACCGCGCCCAAGCGACTGAAGGCTGCCAGCCCCGCCCCGCCCCCGCAGCCGATGTCGAGGATTCGCGGTCGCGCCGGCAGCCGAGCGCGATGCTTCAGCAGGAGCTCGCGCACCAGCTCGCGCCTGGCGATGTACCACCAGTAGGTGTTCTCCAGGCGAAACAGCTTGCGCAATTCCGAAGGGCGCATGGCAGGTCCGGGGTGGGTCTTTCGCCGCGTGCGTCCGCGCCACCTGCGGGGCGCCGCGGGCGCGAGGAGAGCGGCGGGCGGCTGCGCGGTCAACCGGCGCAGGCAACCGCTTCACCCCGGGGTCAGATGAAATCGTCCTGGGGTGCAGCCAGGCCGAGATCGGGCGTCACCGGCAGGCGGCTTCGCCGGCCGATCACTTATGTGCAAGCCGGCTGATAAGCTCTTCTTTCGGCGCCCCAGTCTGTGAGCTGACGCTTGACAGGATGTCGTTCAGCGTGCCCTTGGCAACGTCTTTGTGCATCGGCACCGTAATGTTGTGCTCGCCATGCGCGACGTCTGCTCGCAGGCGCGCATGGCTTCCTCGTTGACGCACGACCTGGTATCCGAGCGAACTCAACAGACGGATGACGTCCGCCCCGCTAGCTGACGGCAGTCGGCGCATCGGGCAGTTTCACCTCGGATATGACGAGCACCTCAGGCACTTGCGCCGCGCCTTCAAAATGCAGCGCGACCGCTTCGCGGATGTTCTCGATCAATTCGTCGAACGTGTGCCCCTGGGTGAAAATATCCTCGCCGATGCCGCGGGCGCACCAGCATTCCCCGTCATGGTAGGCCTCGATTTTCACCATATCCGTCTCTCCTCGCCCTCGTGCACCTTTTCCACGTCCTTCGTTCGGTTCCCCTCAGATGAAATCGTCCTGGGGTGCGGCCTGACCGAGATCGGGCGTCACCGGCAGGCGGCGCTTGAACTCCGAGCCGCGCATGAGTTCGAGCACCCGGTTCACGCTTGTCTGCGAGAAGCCCTCTGCCACGACCTGGTGCGCGCTCAGCTCCAGGTCCAGCAGGCGATACAGGATGCGGTCGGCCTGGTCGTAGGTGACGCCGAGCTCGGCCTCATCGGTCTGGCCGCGCCAGAGGTCGGCGGTCGGCGGCTTGTCAATGATGCGCTGCGGCACGCCGAGATGATGAGCAAGCTGGCGCACCTGGGTCTTGTAGAGGCCCGCCAGCGGCGACAGCGCCGCCCCCATATCGCCCCACAGGGTGAAGTAACCCAGCAACCACTCGGTGCGGTTGCTGGTGCCCACGACCAGCGCGGCGAGCGCCGACGATTGGTCGTAGAGAATGGACATGCGTTCGCGCGCCATCTTGTTGCCGCGGCGGACGCGGTCGGCACCGGGGAAGCGGCGGAAGTAGACGTCGAGCTGGGGCGCGATGTCAACCACGACCTGCTCTGCGCCGGCGAGGGCGACGATCTCTTCGGCGTCAGCGCGCGTATCGGCCCGCAGCTCGCCGCAGGGCATCAGCGCGCACGTGAGACGGCCCTCGCCCAGCGCCTGCGCGGTCAGCAGCGCCGTCACCGCCGAATCCAGCCCCCCCGACAGCCCGATCACCGCGCGCTCGCACCCCGCCTGCGCGAAGAAGCCGGAGATGAATTCCAGCAGGATCCCGCGCACCGCCTCGCAGGCGATGGATAGCTCGTCTTGCATCGCCGTTCCTCCCGCTACCGGCGGCGCATCCAGTAGATCGCCGCGCCCGCGGCCAGCAAGCCCATCAGCGCCCATTGCAGCACGTGCACCCTCGCCGCTGCGGTGATCGCCGCGCCCGCCGGAGCTCCCGCCTGCATGCGCTCCACCGCCCTCCACACGACCGTTCCGCAGTAGGCGCCGAGGGCCGCCGCAATCCCCGCAGCGGCCTCCACGCCGGGCGCGGCGGCGTGATGGACGATGGCCCTGGCCACATACCCCACCGCCAGCCCCAGGCCGATGCTCGTCAGCCAGCCGAGCATTCCGCTCAACATGCCCAAGTAGCCAACCCCGGCGCCGAGGGCTAGCGCCGTCGCCATCGAGGCCATCGCCGCCCCCATACGGCGCGCCCGCGTGAGGGGCCTGATGACGATGCCCAGCAGGCACTCGATGCAGCGCGTCCCGACCGGGCCGTGCTGCACGCACTCGGCGCACAGGGGCTTGTCGCATGCCCCGCAGCGCACGAACGCGTGCTCCGCGGGGTGGTAATGGCAGCGCAGTTGCTCCTCGCTGTGTGGTGTCTCGGACACGTACGCGTCTGTTCGGCAGGGAGGCCTCAACCACCTCCCGGCCGTGGTCCGGCGCGCCTGCCCGTCGCGGTCGAGGGGGATCAGCCTGAGAAAGGCGGGGCGCCAGGCAC
>DATLAK010000052.1 GCA_035527535.1 Armatimonadota bacterium | reverse complement strand
CCAGCCATCCCAACGAGAAACGGTCATACCCCATGACAGGCTCGTGCTTCCGAACGCGGGGCGTTGGCTCCCTGGTCGGGCTGATGATACGGCCTGTGGGAGGAGAACGGGGCCGGGGTCACGAAGCTGACCCGTTGGGGTGGGTGGGCGATTGCGTTCGCCTATCTCGGCTGCGCGTCCGGCAGGCGGCGGGCTTGCGCGGCGCAGCCTTGGCGGAGGCGGGGGGAGTGACAGCCATGAAAGCGAGAATTGCCTTCTGGGCGGGGGTCAGCCGCGCCCCATTTTTCACCGCCGCGGCGCTGCCGGTGGGCCTGGGCGCCGCCGCCGCGTGGTGGCATTCGGGGCAGTTCCACGGCGGGCTGTTCGCGCTGACGGCGATCGGCGCGGTGCTCCTCCACGCCGGCGCCAACATCACCAACGACTACTACGATCACCTCACCGGCGCCGACGAGCTCAACGTCAACTACTTCACCCCCCTCTACGGCGGCAGCCGCATGATCCAGCAGGGGCTGATGACCCCGCGCGCGACCATCATCGCCGGCATGACCTGCCTGGGCGCGGGCGCGGCCATCGGCATCGCGCTGACGGTGCTGCGCGGGTGGCCGATCCTGGCGCTGGGGGCGGCGGGCTCGATCATGGCGTTCTTCTACACCGCGCCGCCGGTCAAGCTGAGCTACCGCGGCTGGGGCGAGCCAGCGGTGGCGCTCAGCTTCGGCGCGCTGATGGTGGCGGGGGCGGAATACGTCCAGGTGCGGCACATCACGGCGGTGGGCCTGGCGGCGTCGGTGCCGGTGTCGCTGCTGATATTGCAGGTGTTGTTCGTCAACCAATTCCCCGACGCGCCGTCCGACGGTCAGGCGGGGAAACGCAACTGGGTGGTGCGGCTGGGGACGCGCCGCGCGCGTTATGGGGTGTCGCTGATCTATGCCGCCACCTACGCCAGCATCTTGGCGGCGATCGCCTTCGGCCTGGCGCCGGGATGGTGCCTGATCGCTCTGCTCACGGCGCCCCTGGCTGCCGGCGCTTCGATGGTCAACCTGCAGTACCACGACCAGCCCAAGCGCCTGCCTCCCGCCAGCGGGCTCACCATCGCCACCCACGCCCTGACCACGCTGCTGCTCGCCATCGGCTACCTTCTGGGGGCGGCGCGGTAGGCGCTCGGGCGGCTGCATGGCAACCGGCCGCACAGGAAGCCCATCGCCGTCGGTCGAACACCGCCGCGACCGGCGGACCCGATCCAAGGAGAGAATCAAGATGACCAAAGTGCAGCGCAACGCCGCCACCGAGCTCTACCCCGTGCCCGCGGTCGTCGTGTCGTGCGTGGACGCGCAGGGGAGGCCGAACCTGATCACCCTGGCCTGGGTGGGCACGGTCTGCTCCGAGCCGCCGATGCTGAGCATCGCGGTGCGGCCGGGGCGTTACTCGCACGCGCTGATCAAGGAGGCCCAGGAGTTCGTCGTCAACCTCCCGCGGGCGGACCAGGTACAAGCGGTTGACGTGTGCGGCACCGTGTCGGGGCGCGATGGGGACAAGTTCGCGGCCGCCGGACTCACCCCCGAGCCGGCGGCACACGTCAAGGCGCCGCTGGTGAAGGAGTTCCCCGTCAACCTCGAATGCAGGGTGCGCCAGACGCTGAGCCTGGGGTCGCACGACCTGTTCCTGGGCGAGATCGTGTGCGTCCACGCCGATGAGGAAGTGCTGGACAAGGCGGGCGGGTTGGCGCTGGAGAGGCTCAAGCCGCTGGCGTACGTCAATGGCGCGTACTGCGCCGTGGGCGGCATCGTCGGCGCGTATGGGTTCTCGCGCAAGTAGCACGCGCCCGGCGACCGCCTCCGCCGGGCCTAAGCGGTTCCCACCTCCGGGGCCGCCTTGTGCACGCGCAGGTTCTTGATGATGACTTCACGCCCGCGCTCGACGGTGATGTCGGACGAGTCGCAGGCCGGGCACCTGACCGCGGGCACGAAGATGTGAAACTCGGGATCGGTGGGCAGCTCCACCCCGCCCGCGTAGCCGCACGCGCCGCACTTGATATGGGTGGGAGTAGCGGCCACCCTGACGTCGGCGCCGTCGGCGACGGTGTCGCGGAAAAGCTGGCGCAGCCAGAACCCCACCTGGTCGGGGTTGAACAGGCTCAGCTCTCCGATCTCGATGTCAACCTCGATCACCTGGTCCACCGCGTGCGCGGCGGCGGCCTTGAGCACGGTCCGTCGGATCTGGGCGGCTAGCGATAGCTCGTGCATGGCTCACGGGCACGGCGTGTTTGCCCGCCGGGGGCGGGCCGCGCCCCTACAGGCCGAGGGCGGCGGCGACCTGCTCCACCCCCTCCCCGCCCAGGGCGTCGGTGAAGATGACCGCGAGCGCGGGGTTGGCGGCGAGCGCGTCGCGCCGCAGTTGCTCGAGGTCGGCGTTCACGACCTCGGCCAGGTCGCACTTGTTGATGACCGCCGCCTGCGCCTCGGCGAAGATGTGCGGGTGCTTGCGCAGCGTGTACGGCCCCTCGGTGACGGAGACCACCACCATTCGCCCGTGCGCGCCCAAGGGGAACTCGGCGGGGCAGATCAGGTTGCCCACGTTTTCGATGAAGACGAGGTCGAGGTCGTGCGCGAGCAGCTCCTCCAGCCCCTTGGCCACGAGGTTGGCGTCGAGGTGGCACTCCCGGCCGGTGTTGATCTGCACCACCGCGCGCGCGCCGCTGCGCGCCAGGCGATCGGCGTCAATGGTCGTCGTCAGGTCGCCCGCCAGCACCCCCACCCGGTGGCCGCGCAGATGCTCGACCAGGCGCCCGATGAGCGTAGTCTTACCGGAGCCGATGGCGCCCATGACGTCGAAGGCGCGCACGCCGCGCTCGTCCAGGCGGCGGCGGTTGGCCGCCGCCAGCTCGCGGTTCTGCTCCAGCAGGTGCTCCTCCAGCTCGATATCGAAAGTCTCGCCGTCGCCGGGCGTGATGATCTTCAACCGGCACCTCCCTCCGGCGCCCACTGGTGGGCGCGCTGCTTTCTTAGCTTCCATCGCCGGGGGCGCGCTTCCTTGTCGCTCATGCGGTGCGCAGCCGCGGCGGCGCTGCTCCCGGGCTCACGCCTCGCCCAGGAGCAGCTGCGGCACGGCCGAGAGATCAGGGACGGTGTAGTCGGGGGTCGGGAGGTCCGGCTGCGGGCTCTCATCGGCGCGGTTGACCCACACCGTGACCAGGCCCGCCTGGTGAGCGGGCGCGACATCGCCGGCCAGGGAGTCGCCGACGTGCGCCGCCTGGGCGGGCTCACACCCCGCCTCGCGCACTGCATGCAGAAAGAGCTGGGGGTCGCGCTTGGAGTAGCCGACCTCCCCCTCGATGATGACCGCTGACACCAGTTGGCGCAAGCCGAGCAGCGTCAGTTCCTCCTTGACGATGCCGGCGCGCCCCTCGGCGACGACGCCCACGCGCACCCGCTCGCGCAGCGCGTGCAGCGTCGGCAGCGCATCCGGCAGCAACTGGAGCGCGCGCATGCGCGCCAGCTCGTAGTGGCAGGCCACCGCCTGCGCGAGGATAGGGTTGACGACGCCGCAGTTCTCCAGCGCGCGCTCCCACAGGCGATGCGCGGCCTCCACCTCGCCCTCTCGCAGCCGGCTGGCGCTCCAGCGGTCGGCCTCCTCTTCCGCGTGTTGCAGCTCGCGCAGGTAGGCCTCGCGCAGGCCGCCGGCGGTGACGGCGTCGGTGTGGTTGACCGTGTACTCGCACGCGCTGTCGAGGGCCGCCGCCGCCGCCGCCGCGTAATCGCACAGGGTATCACTGAGATCGAAGAAGATGACTTTGATCATCGCTCGCCTCCGGTCGCCCCCCGACGTGCCGCGGCGCTGCCTGCGGTGTCCTCAGTGCTGCATCTCCTGCAGCCGCCGCAGGTCGCGTTCCATCGCCGCCAGCTCCTGTCCGTAGGCGGCCCAATCGCCGCCGTGCAGGCGCGATTGCGCCGTGTTATAGTGCTGGAGCGCGGACTCGATGAGTTCCCGCTGCGCCTTCGACACCGCCGGCCGCGGGGCGGGCGCCTCCGGCGCCCCCGCCGCAGTGGGCGTCGGCGGCCGCGGCGCGGCGCCTTCCGCCGGTATCGCCACTGCCCCTCCCAGGGCGGCCTCGAGCGCCTCCTCCAGGGTCGGGCGCATGACGACGATGGCGTCGCCCTCGACCTGGCCGACGGCGACGATCACCCGCTTGAGTTCCGGCACTCCGCCGTTCTGGGCGCTCAGGAACAGGGGCTCGACATAGAGCAGTGACTCGCCGATCGGGATGACCAGCAGGTTGCCGCGGATGACGTCGGAGCCGCGTCCGCGCCACAGGGTGAGGGCGGCGCTGATCTCGGTATCCTGCTCGATGCGGTTGTCCACCAGGCTGGGGCCGAAGATGGTCTCCTCGCGGGAGAAGCGAAAGACCACGAGCTCGCCGTAGTGGGGTGCGTCAGCGCGGGCGCACAGCCAGGCGATCATGTTGGGCTTGCGCGCCGGCGTGTAGGGGCGCATGAGGATGAACTCAGTGTTGTCCTCATCGGGCAAACGGGTGACGATGTAGTAGGGCGGGATGAGGGAATCGCCGCCGCCCGCACCCGTCTCAGTCGCGGTGCCCTTCTGCTCCGACTCGTGTGCGATCTCCCACTTGTCCTCCTTGGTGTAGAAGACGTGGGGGTCGGTAATGTGGTAGGTCTGGTACATTTGGGACTGCAGCAGGAACAGCCCCTCCGGCCAGCGCAGGTGGCGGCGCAGGTCGCGCGGCATGTCCGCCAGCGGGCGGAAAGCCCCCGGGAAGGCGGCGGCGTAGGTGCGGATGATGGGATCCCGCGGGTCCGAGACATAGAAGGAGACGGTGCCGTCGTAGGCGTCGGTGACGACTTTCACCGAGTTGCGGATATAATTGATCGGCACCCCGCCGGGGGCGGGCTCGGAATAGGGGTAGCGGGAGCTGATGGTGTAGGCATCGTGGATCCAAACGAACCGGCCGTCGTCGCCGATCACGAGGTAGGGGTCGTTGTCGTATTCCAGGAACGGCGCGATGCGGCGGGCGCGTTGCTTGACCTCGCGATTGATGAGGAGCTTGCTCCGGGCGCCGACCGTGCCGGAGACGAGGATGTTGATCTGGCCGTAGCGCAGGGCGGCGGCGGTGCGCGCCATGCTGCCCGCAAGCGCAATGCCCGCCTTCCCCGTGTATTTGGTGGTAATGGTGCGGGGGGAGGCGGGATCGGGGTAATCCACCTCTTCGGCGGTGGTGTTGACGATGCTGTAGTCAAGGTCGCCTTCGCTGAAGTAGAGCTGCGGCCGACGCACCTGGATCTCCGGCACCTCCGACAGCATCGGCAGGTCGCGCACCAGCATCGTCGGCAGCCCCTCCGGGCTCACCCGGTTGACCGGTGACAGCACCGCCCCGTAGCCGTGGGTGTAGGACAGGTGCAGGTTCTGCCACGTCTGCTCCGGCACCTCGGAGGGCACCAACTCGCGCGCCGACAGCATCACCTGACGGTAGTCCCCGTTCATGATGTAGCGGTCTATGTCAACGTCCCGGAACTCATAGTAGGGGCGCAGCCCCTGCAGCTTCTGGTAAGTCTGCAGTAGCGGCTTCCAGTCCCACAGCCGGATGTTCTGCACTACCCCCGGCGCCGCCGCCAACTCCTGCGCGCTCAGGCGCTGTAATTGCCCCACGTCGCGCACCTGGATGCGGTCGAGCCCGTAGGCGCGGCGCGTGAACTCGATGGTGTGGGCGATGTAAGGGCGCTCCTTGCCGAACTCGTTGGGCTGCACCTGGAAGCGCTGAATCGCCGCCGGGTAGATGACGTTGATCAGCAGCGACGAGGTGACGAGCAGGCCGATGGCGCCGAGCGGCAGCCACAGCCCCCGGAAATAGATGTTGGCGATCACCGCCGCCGCGCACGCCACCGCGATCCAGGTCAGGATGTGGAGGGCGGGAAGCTGCGCGTGGAAGTCGGTGTAGCTGACGCCGAAGGTCACCCCCCGCGGCGAGTAGAGCAAGTTCCACGCGTCGAACTGGTAGCCCACCGCCTTGGCCAGCAGGATGAGGCCGATGATGATTGACAGGTGGCCCTTGACATGGGGCGCGAACGCCGGCACCCCGCCCAGCACCCGGATCGCCTTGTCCAGGTAGTGCACCGCGGCGGCGACGATCAGCACCGCGAACAGCGTCAGGTAGAGCCACTGCCAGACGTACTGCAGGAAGGGCAGCTTGAAGACGTAGAAGCTGACGTCGTTGCTGAAGATGGGGTCGGCGAGGTTGAAGGGGACGCCGTGCCGATACCACAGGAACTTCTCCCACTGCTGCGCGGCGCCCGCGCCCACCCCGTAGGCGACGACGGCCACGAACGCGCCCAGCGCCAGCAGCAGGTAGCGGCTGACGTAGTGCTCGAACAGCTCCGCCGCCTGGCGCCGGAAGCGGCTCTCCGCCTCGTACCATGCGGTGGCCGGGGCCAGGCGCCGCGCCAGCCATGCGTTGGCCATCACCAGCACGAAGAAGGCGACCCCGAAGATCAGCCCCAGGTTGAGCTTGGTCAGCAGGATGCCCCAGAACACCTGCCGGTACTTGACCTCCCCGAACCACAGCCAGTCCAGGTAGAGGTTGGGCAGCAAGGACGAGAAGACCCACAGCGCGACCAGCGCGCCGCCGATCACGGCCCAGATGGTGAACCGGCGTTTCACGTAGCTTACCTCCTGCGTCGGGCGCCGAAGCCTACCGTGTGCGCTGCGATCGGCCCCATTGCCTGGTGGTTTCTGCAGCAGCGGTCAACAGTCCTGCCTTGCGCGCCGTGCAGGGACCGGTGCAGCGAGCCGCCGCGATCGCCCGGTGGTTGTATGCAAACGCGCACACGGCTGCGAGTTCCGAACACCGCGGGCCGCATGCAAGATAGTAACGTCGGCCAAAGTCATGGAATATGGTCTCGGCCTCGGCGAACGCCGGTGCGAGTGCTCGCCGACGCAGACGAGATATCCCCAGTCACCGGGCCGCGCGCCGCCGTCACCAGCGGCCGGCGCCGATCCATGAGCCGCCAGGGGGTGGAGGTGCCCAAGCGATGCGCGCACTAAGTCACATCGCAGCAGCATGCGCCCTGGTGGGCGCGCTCATCGCGCTGGCGGCGGCGCCGTGCCGCGCCGACTCGGAAGCGGCTGCCGCCGTCGAGCCGGCAGCGCAGGAGCCACCGGCGGCCGAGGTAGCCCAGGCGCCGGAGCTGCTGCTGTTCCAGGACATCCCGGTGGTGGTGACCGCCTCGCGCATGGAGGAGCGCGTCACCGACGCCCCGGCGAGCGTCACCGTCATCACCCGCGAGCAGATACTGAACTCCGGCGCCATCAGCATCCCCGATATCCTGCGCATGGCGCCGGGGGTGGAGGTGATGCAAACCACCGGCGGGAGCTGGGAGGTCGGCATTCGCGGCTTCGATCAGCCGGTCGCGAACAAGGTCTTGGTGCTGGTGGACGGGCGCACGGTCTATAACGACTTCTACGCCAACGTCAACTGGTATGGACTGCCGGTGGTGCTGGAGGACATCGAGCGCATCGAGATCATCCGCGGGCCCCTGTCATCGCTATGGGGCGCCAACGCGACTGTGGGCGTGATTAACATCATCACCCGCTCGCCGGCGGAGGCACAGGGCGCCACCGCAACTGCCGACTACGGAACCCGCGGCGCGTTGCGCGCCAACGCGATCTATGGCTGGAAGAGCGCGAACGAACGCTCGCACTATAAGGTCATTATCGCGCACGAGCAGGAGGGGCAGTGGCCCGCCAGCTCGGAAGCCGTGCGCCAGGGCGAGGTCGCCGATCGCGATTCGGGTACGGTGACCAAGGTCAGCGCGGCGGCGGATTGGGGTGCCCGCTGGCGACTGTCCATGGGCAGGAACGACGGCGCTGTTGCGCTCATCAGCCCCTACTCGATGGGGCAAATGCTTTGGGACGAGTCAACTGGCTTCGCCTCCTTGTCTTACCAGGGCGACAACCTGAGCATGCGCGCCTACTGGAACGGGGCGCGTTTCCAGGTTACCCGGTTTGGCTTCGCACCGTGCGTCATCTACACCGATCTCTACGATCTCGAAGCGCTCAAGTCCGATGTGATCGGCCGTCACCGCGCGCTGTGGGGCGCCAGCTATCGCGCCACGCAACTTGGGCAAGCGGGCGGGTTGCTGTTCGACGGCCCGCACCATCAGCGTCTTCCCGCCGCTTACCTTCAGGATGATTACCAGGCGTCAGAGAGGACCCGGCTGGTGCTGAACGCGCGCTGGGACGACCATCCGCTCGCTGGCGCGCGGCTCTCCGGTCGGGCGACGGTGATGCATTCCTTCACCCCGGAACACACGCTGCGGTTCTCGGCCGCCACGGCGTTTCGCAGCCCCAACTTCGTCGAATCGTACTTCGCAATGTTCGTCGAGTTGCCATCGCTGCCGCCCACGGGCATGTGGGGCAACACAGATCTGAACTGCGAGGGGATTACTGCCTATGACCTCGAGTACCGCACGCGCTTGTCGCCCAGGACTACCGGCAGCATTTGTCTTTACTACAGTCGGCTTGACAACGTCATCTTGGCGTCGCCCATCCTGGTTTTCCCGCCGCAATCGAGATTTGAGAACGTGGGTCAGGCGCGTTCGGCGGGGGTGGAGATGGAGGTGCGGCATGCGCTCTCGCCTGCGCTGTCGGCATTCGCCAACTACACCTATCAGTCCCTGTCCGGCGACCAGGCCGTCCGCGACGATCTCGTCGATCTCACGCCGCGCCACAAGGCCAATCTGGGTTTCAACCTGTCCGACCCCGAGCGCGGCCTCACCGGCAGCCTGCTGGCAGCCTACCGCGACCAGGTCGCTGGCGGCGCAGGACCCTACGTTCTGGTCAACGGCTACCTGGGGAAACGGTTTGGGGATGTCGAGTGGGGTGTCTCGTTCTTCAATCTGGCCAACGTCCAACACCAGGAGTACGGCCAAGGCGACATCATCGGCCGCCGCATCATGGGCAGCGTCAGGCGGGAGTTCTGAGCGGGGCCCGGGGTGCGAAGTCCGTGGTTCGCGCGGACGGCGAATCCACGCCGGAGTCGGTGCCTATGACCGCCCCGGCGTTTCCGTTGCCGGCCCGGCAAGGGGCAGGCGAATGATGAAGGTCGCACCCTTGCCCGTCTCCGAATGGGCCTCGATGGTGCCGCCGTGGGCCTCTACGATCTGCTTGCAGATGGCGAGGCCGAGCCCGGTGCCGTAGCTCTTGCCGTGACTGGCGAACGGCCGGAACAGCTTCCCCTCCATCTCCGCGGGGATGCCGGGGCCGGTGTCGGAGCAGCGGATCTCGGCGTATCCTCGCTCACAGCGACTGGAGACGGCGCAGACGCCGCCGGCGCCCATGGCGTCGCGGGCGTTGGCGGCGAGGTTGAAGATGACGCGGTTCATGCGCCCGGGGTCAATGCGCACGGGGTGGGGGCAGTCGAGGCGGAAGCTGATGCCGACGCCGGACTCGCGGAAGTCGCGCTCGAGCTGAGGGCGCAGCCCCGCCAGGTAGTCATCCACGCTCATCACGCGCAGCTCCAGCTGGGCCTGTTCGCCGCGGGCGAATTCGAGCAGGTCGCGCGCCATGTCGGCGATGCGCTGCACCGACTCGACGAGCATGGCGGCGAACTCCTCGCGCTGCTCGGGGGGCAAATCGTGCTCGGCCAGCAGCGGCACCGAGCCGCGGATGGCGGTGAGGGTGTTCTGGATGTCGTGGGCGATGCCGCTCGCCATGCGCCCGATGAGGGCCAGGCGCTCCTGGTCGCGCGCGCGCGCGAGTTGCTCCGCCATCTGGTTGAAGTCGCCGGCGAGCTGCTCCAGCTCGTCGCCGCTGCGCACGCGCAGGCGGTAAGAGAAGTCCCCGTCGCCGATCCTGCGCACCCCGTCCTGCAACTGGCGAATGGGGCGGATGAAGCCGCGCGCCGCCAGCATCGCCGATACCAGCGCGACCACCGCCGCGACGCCCAGCCACAGCAGCAGAATGAACAGGCTGCGGCTCTCCAGGCGCGCGGCGTCGGCCTCCATGCTGTTCACCACGCGTTGCAGTTCGGTCACCGGCGAGGCGACCACCAGCAGACCAACTACCGCGCCGTTGAGGTCGCGCAGCGCGCCCGCGGCGGCGTCGAGGTTGACGCCGGTGGATGCGAGCCCCGCGGTCCAACGCTGCTTGCCCTGGCGCAAGATGGGAGCGGTGAAAGGCTCGGCCAGCGCCTGCCCGATGACCTCCTCGCGCGCGGCGGGCAGATCCCCGGCGATCACCACCCCGCCCAGGCATACCACCATCCAGCGCCCGGTTTCACGGCGATAGGCGCGCGCGAGCTCGGGGTCGCGATTGAGGACGCGGGCGGCGATGGCGGCGCCGCGGACCGTCCCCCGCCGGTCCGGCACCGGCACCACCGCGACCATCGCCAGGCCGCGCTGCTCGCGCCCGGCGCCGGTCGCGAGCGGGATCGCCGCCTGGTCGCTAAGACGGCTGCCGGCGGCGGTGAGGCCGGGAACGGCGGCGCCGGGCGTCACCTTCTCCACGCGCAGGGCGGAGGGGGCGAGGACGGCCATGCCATGCTTGGGGATCCCGCCGAGCGCGGCCGCCACCAGCGGGCGCAGGTTGGTGACCTGGGCTCCGGTCCCGCGCTCTCGATTCCACAGCACGCTGTCACCGTACGCCGCCGGGCCGGTGGCGCGAGCGACGGTGCTGCCCCGGCGATCCACGACCGTGATCATGCTCGCGCCAGAGGGGGCCAAGGCGGACCTCAGGCGGGCGCCGGCCTCGGGGTAGCGCCCCTGGGCGATAAGCTCCCCCACCTCGCCCTGGGCGACGGCGGCGGCGACCGCTTGCTGCAGGCGCTCGGTGTGCTGCGCCATCAGCGTCCTCAGGTTGGAGAGGTCGCGGTTGATGGCGAGCGCATTCTGGGTGGTGACGTAGTCGAGGGTGGCCGCCGCCTGCCGCTCGAAGGTGCGACGCATAAGACTGGTGGTGACGAGCGAAAGCACCGCCATCGGCGGCGCCAACGCCAGCACCATGATGACCGCCAACTTCGCCCGAATCGTCCACATCCGCGTTCCGGCGCGTGGCGCACTATCGGTGGTCCGCAGCGCGAGCACAGTACCAGCCTTGACCCCAAGTTAGGTCTGATTCGACCTCTTGCTCGCGCCCCCCTTTCCGGCGCGCGGGCAGCGGCTAGGCCCTTGGCCGCCGTGGCGGTCGCTTGCGACCTAGCCACAAGATAACTGGTTCGCCTGGGGCCTGGGGCACGCAAGAAAAGGTTTACCTAACGGGGGAAAATGCTAAATACTGGTATGCCTATGTGGAATACTAATCCACACAGAGCTGGAGGTCCAACCAAGGTGCGATGCGCAAACTGCGGCGCCCGGATAGTCGAGCTTCCTCGCTATCTGGAGCGCTCGGTGAAGATAAAGTGCCATAACTGTTTCGGGGCCGCTCCCCAGGACTCGTCGCCGGGCATTGACGAGTTGCTGAACCGCGGTTACCGGCGCGACCTGCAGCGCCTGGGCGAGGCCACGGAAGGCGCCTGATAAGCAGGGCGTAGGGACGGGGGAGGCTGCGGAGCCGGCGGGAGGCTGCGCCGCGTGCCGGATGGCGACCTATCCCGGCGCCGGGGACGGGGTCAGCGCGCCCAGCAGTTCCGAGACCTCGACGCCCGCGAGCGCGGGGTCGAGCACCTCCACGATCTCCAGCCGCGGCACTCCGGAGCGGGGGTCGCGCTGCCCCAGGTCAACCTCGCCGGGCATGAGGCTGCGGCGCAGGCCGTCCTCGATGATGACGTGGACCAGGGGGCGGGCTGCGTCTGCGGGGTTGGGGCGCGCTACGATCGCCAGCGCCCCGCTGCTCAGGCGCACCAGGGTGCCCGCCGGATACTTCCCCAGCATCTCCGTGAAGCGCCCCAGCAGGCGCGGCTCGAACTGCTCCCGCTCGGACTCCTGCATCATCTCCAGCGCCCGCTCCGGCGTCAGCGGGGGGCGGTAGGGGCGCTCGGTGGTGAGCGCGTCGAACACATCGGCGATGGCGACCATGAGGCTGTAGAGGTGCAGGGGCACAGCGTGCCGTGCCCCTGCGCGCCGCTCCGCGATCTGCGGGTAACCGGTGCCGTCGCAGCACAGGTGGTGCTCGAAGGCCACCACCGGCGCTACCGCCGGTGCTCGCTCCTGGCCGAAGAGGATGAGGGCACCGTCAATCGGGTGACGCGCGATCGTCTTGAACTCATCCGGGGTGAGCTTGTCGGGCTTGCGCAGGATCTCCAGCGGCACGAACACCTTCCCCACGTCATGCAGCAGGGCCGAGACCCCAAGCTCGCGCAGACGCTCGGGGCCGAGGCCGATGGCGCGCCCCAATCCCAGGCACAGGATGCAGATGTGCAGGGCATGGGTGAAGGTGTATTCGTCATAGTTCTTGACCGACACCAGCCCCAGCATCGCTGATTGCTCGCGCAGGATGCCGTCCACCAGCCGATCCACCGCGCACTCCGCCCCCTCGACGTTGAGGGGCCGGCCGATCCGCGCGCGCCGCACCGCGCTGCGCATGACGTCGAGCGCGCCGGCATAGGTCTCACGCACCGGCGACAGCGACTGCTCCCGGCGCGCCCCCTGCGTCAGCGTCTGCAGGGTGTCCACCGCGATATGCGTCACCCCGCGCCGCCCGAGCACGGCGGACGCTCCCCCCTGCTCTCGCACCTCCTGGGGGTCGGCCGCCAGCAGTCTGATCAGCTCCCCCGTTTCGCTCGCCTTGACCCCCGGCACGAAGGCGATGCTCTCGATCTCTCGGTTGTGGCACGCGCCCACGAAGCTGCCGACCGAACTGGTCGCGTCGAACAACGGCCGATCATCAACCACGACTTCGCCGTTGATGAACTTGATCAGGCATTCCCCGTGGGCGACGACGCGCTCCACTGCGCGCGCCGCCGCCGCCATCATCTCCGCCACCATCGGATGCTCTGGCGGGTAGAAGGTGATGTTCCTCATCGCGCGGGTGAGGGCGCTCACCAGCTCCTGGATGAGCGTGCGCATGGTGGGCGCGGCGGCGGTCATGGTCTGGGCATCAGCCATGGCGGTCTCCGTCGGCGGTGGCAGGCCCGGTTGCCGCGCACTCGGCGCGGCGCGCGTTCGCCGCCGCCCCCGGCGTCGCGCAGTCGGCGAGGGCCTGCTGCGCCTCGGGGCCGGGGATCTGGGCGAGCGCGGCCGCCGCCAGGGCGCAGAGCTCCTCGACGCGCTCGCGAAACAGCAAGCCGTGCTTGCGCATGATCTCCGTCAGCGCCGGCACCGCTTCCGGACACCCGATGCGGCCCAGCGCCCGCACCGCCGCTTTGCGTACCTCGAATCTGCGCCCGTGGAGCTGCCCCTTGAGCGCGACCAGCGCCAAAGCGTGAACCGCCCCCCTCGCCCCGATCTCGCCGAGACTCTCCGCCGCTTGCGCCTGCACTCCGGGATCGTCGTCGTACAGCGCCCGGATCAGGATCTGCTCGGCGGCCAGCCCGGGCACCCGCCTCAACCACTCCGCCACGCGCAGTCGAACCAGAGGCTGGCGGTGTCCGAGCCCCGCCGCCAGGTGGCTGATGAAGCGCTCGTGGCGACCCTCGATCATGGCGCCGGCGGCGGACATGACCTGGTCGGGCGGCGCCTGTGCCAGCAGGTGGCGCACGTGCGCGGCCCCTCGCTCGCCGGCGTCGGCTAGCAGGCGCAGCGCCAGCGAGCGCAGCTTCGGATCCTCCGCTCTCTGCGCCTCCTCCAGCAGGACCTCGGCGCACTCATTGCCCATCTTGGCGGCGATCTCCAACAGCTCGGGGCGGCGCTCCGCAGTCACCTCGGCCAGCGTCTCGCGCAGGCCTTGCGCCACCTGCTCGGTCGCCAGCCGCTGCAGGGCGCTGACGGCGATGGGCGCGCGGGTAGGCTTGCCTTCGTCCACCTCGCGCGCCAGGGCGGACACCACCTCCATCACCGCGCCCCGGTCGCCGGCCGCGGCGCGCTCAACGGCGCACGCTTCCAGATGTCCGGCGAGATCGAGGTAGCGCGCGGCGTCGTGCTCGTAAGGCAGCATCGTCAGCAGCACGCGGACGCGCGATGCCGCGACCGCGTCCGCGTCGAGGGTGCGCAGCAGCTCCGGCCAGTCGTCCACGGTGCCGCCGGCGGGCAGGGACCCGGCATCGAAGTCGCCCAAGCGCCCGACCGCGCCGCCCACGCGCATCGCCGTGTCGGCGGCGATCTGGTCGAGCAGCAGGCCGACCACGTTGCGGAAGCTGTCCTGGCTCATGCCGCGCGCCATCAGCCGCTGGCGCAGCAGGGGCTCCACCGCCAGCAGCTTGCGCTCATCGGTCAGGGTGCGCCGGAGGATGCGCTCGAGCGAAGCCGACGGTTCGCCCACTACCGCGGCGGGGCGCGCGAGGATGAGGTCGGCGATCTCGTCCGGGGAGCGGTCGGCGATGATGGCGGCGAGCAGGTCGGGGCCGCGGCTGCCGGCCTGGCGCGGCGCGCGGAAGATGCGGGCTTGCAGCGCCGGATCGAGCTTGGCGAAACGCTCGCCAACGGCCTCGCGCCATTGCCTGCGTTCCCGGGGCTGGCATTCCACCATCGCCTCCCCGCTCGCCTGCACCAGCCATGCCAAGCCGACCGCGACGTAGTCGTCCAGCGCCACTTCCCCCAGGGCGGCGATCTCCGCCTGCAGCGGAATCTCGTCCACCTCCGCGGCGCCGGGCGCCACCGGCACCGGGAACGGCATCGGCAGGCCGCGTTCGCAGGCCGATCCCGCCTGGGCGATGTGCAGGCGCTCGCCCGCCAGCTCCAGGCAGGCGCCGACCAGCCCCTCCACCGTGCTGTGGACATTGACCTGCGCCCCGGCGAACGCCGACAGCCACTGCGCCTGCGAGGTCGGCACGAAACGCGTGTAATCAACCTCGGCGATCTCCAGGTGCTGGCAGCCCGCCTCCTGCAGGGCGCGGCGGGCGCCGCCGCGTTCGGCCAGATCGGGGGCGCTCGTGCCCAGCACCCCGATCAGCACGGCGATCTCGTCCCACGTCAGCGCGGGATGTATGGTCAGGGCGGCTACCTGTCGCGCGTGCAGGGCCTGGTGAAGCTGGCGCAGAGAAGCGTGGTCAGGCAACTGCTGCCCCTCCGCGAGCAGGCCCGACTCGACCACCGTCAGGGTGAAGTGGGATCGCTCGGAGATCAGCGCGAGGAACGCCTCGGCGGCGGTATCGCATGCCTGCTTCGCCACCGGGTGCTCCGGCCCGTAGAGGGACCACTGGTGCGCGGCGCGCACAAGTTCATCCAGTGCGCGCACGACCAGGTCGCTGTGCGCCGCGTTGTCGGCGGGTTCCGGTTGCAACGTCGTCGCGTTTCTCGCCGCGGATTGGGTTTGGTGGCGATTCCTTGGGCTTATTCCACAGCGCCAGTACGATATGAGATTGCCCCCGCCCCCTCGGCCTGCGGATTATCGCTTGCTCTCTTACCGGAAGGGGACAGTTCCTTCCCGCCCAAGCCCTAGCCGCTGCCCTGGGCCGCGGGGAACTGTCCCCTCGCACCGAAAGGAGGCCGCGGCTCCGGGGCCGAAACCATGACTCCGGAGTCCGCCATGGAAACACAGCGGTTGGCAGCATTGCTGCGCGAGGACTTCGAGCGCGCCTTCGCGACCCCGCCGGCGCGGCTGTTCCGGGCGCCCGGCCGGGTCAACCTCATTGGCGAGCACACCGACTACAACGACGGCTTCGTGCTGCCCACCGCCATCGAGCGCGAGGTGCTGCTGGCCGCCGCGCCGGCAGCGGATGCGACCCTGCAGGTATCCTCGGCCGATTACGGCCGCCGGGCTTCCTTCGACTTGCGGCAGCTCGAGCCCAGCGCAGACGAAGCGTGGGCGAACTACGTCGCGGGCGTGGCGTGGGCGCTGCGGGAGGCGGGGCACGACCTCGGCGGCGCGCGCATCGCCGTGCGCAGCACCGTGCCGTCCGGGGCCGGCCTTAGCTCTTCGGCCGCGCTCGAACTGGCGACCGCAATCGCGCTGACCTCCCTCTTTCACCTACGGATTGAGCGCCCGCTTCTGGCTCGCCTGTGCCAGCGCGCCGAGAACGAGTTCGTGGGCATGCCCTGCGGCATCATGGACCAGTTCATCGCCGCCCTCGGGCGCGCCGGGCACGCGCTGCTGCTCGATTGCCGCTCCCTGGAGTTCGAACAGGTGCCGGTGCGCGGCGCCGAAGTGGTGGTCATTGACTCCGGCGTGCGGCGCCAGCTGGTGGATTCGGCCTATGGCGAGCGCCGCCGCCAGTGCGAGGAAGCGGCGGCCAAGCTGGCGCAGGCGGGCCGCGGCATTCGCGCCCTGCGCGATGTGACGCTCGCCGACCTCAAGCACCACGCATACCGCTTGTCGCCGGTGGAGCTGCGTCGCGTCCGCCACGTGGTGAGCGAGAACGAACGCACCCTGCAGGCCGCGCAGGCGCTCGAGGACGAGAACCTGGAGGCGTTCGGGCGCCTGATGGTGGCCTCCCATCACAGCCTGCGCGATGACTACGAGGTGAGCTGCCCGGAGCTGGACCTGCTGGTTGAACTGGCGCTGGCGACGCCCGGGGTGTACGGCTCGCGCCTCACCGGCGCGGGGTTCGGGGGGTGCACGGTGACGCTTGCGCGGACCGAGTCGGTGGCGCTGATGCGGGAGGAATTGGTGCCGCGCTATCACCAGCAAACGGGAAACGAGCCGATGCTATTCGCCACCGCCCCCGCCGCGGGCGCGAGCGAAGTCATCGTCCAGCGGCGCCTGGCCCGCGGCCGCGACTGGGGAGAAGAGTGAAACTGAGCTTCATGACGTTCGCGTGTCCGCAGTGGACGCTGGCGCAGATCATCCGGGGGGCGAAGGATCACGCCTGCGACGGCTTCGAGCCGCGGGTGACGGCGGATCATGCCCACGGCATCGAGCTGAGCGCGTCGCCGGAGGAGCGCCGCCGGGCGGGGCAGATGGTGCGCGACGCGGGGCTGGCGGTGAGCTGCGTGGCGACGTCGTGCCGCTTCGCCGCCACCGACCGGGCGCAGCGCACGGACAACGTGGAGTCGCTGCGGCGCCACCTGGAGCTGGCGCGCGACGTCGGGGCGACACGCCTGCGCGTATTCGGCGGCGCGCGGCCGGAGGGGCTCAACCTCGAGAGCGCCATCGCGATCGTCGCGCAGGACCTGCTGGCGGCGGCCGACTTCGCCGCCCAGTGCGGCGTCATCATGTGCCTGGAGACCCACGATGACTTCAGCCGCGGCAGCAGCGTCGGGCGCGTGCTGCGAGCGGCCGACCACGACCACATCAGGGCCAACTGGGACGTCATGCACCCCTACCGCGCCGGCGAGGACCTGGCGGAGACGCTGCGCTGGCTGGACCGCAAGATTGCGCACGTGCACTTCCATGACAGCGCCGATGACGGCAAGGCGCTCGTCCCCGGCGACGGATGGCTGCCCATCGCCGAGTATGTGCGGGCGCTGGCGCGACTGCATTTCGACGGGTACGTGTCCGCGGAAATCTGGAATGACGCGGGCAGCCCGGAAACCATCCTCAGGCGCTACGCCGAGCAGATGCGGCGCTACGAGCGCCTGGCCGTAGGAAGCGAGTAGGCGCTCGGGCCTGACGCGGGGCGACAACGGACCCGCCGCAAACTGCGGACCTCGCCGCGGTCACAGGTCCAGCCGGCGGCCGGCGCGGCGCGCAGCATCCGTCTCCGCCGCTATCTCCCGCATGTTGGCCGCGGCGTCGTACGAGAGGCGCCGCTCCTCCTCCATCGCCTCGAAGTGAGGGCATTCCGGCGTACAGCCCTCCGCGGTCTCGACGTCAATCTTCGTCACGCGGCAGGCGAGATGATAGGCATCGAGGGTCGAGCGATCGCGATGCTCGGTCAACTCAATGCCGATGTCGAGATGAACGCACGGATGGGCGGCGCGGATGGTCGCCACCCGGCATTCCTGGCACGTGCGGTTGAAGGTCTCGCTCGTGGCGCGCTCCCCTCGTCTGGTGGCGGCGTCGCAGTAGAGCCGCCCCAGCTCGACGCGGCGATGCTCGCACAGCGGTACGTCGGCCATTTGCTCTCTCCTGGTTGCCAGCTGCCTGGTCAACGGTGCGATGGGACAAGCGCGGTATTCCCCCACGCTCTTTCATCCAGCCGGTATTGATCACCTGCTATCGCAAGTATACCCCATGCGCGCCCTTGATTGCCAGCGCCCCGGCCGCTACGGGTGTGAACCCGGAGCGTTGGTGTGAGCAAGCCCAGGTGGCACACCCGCCATCGGGTGTGTGGGCGCCGCGTCGGCGGCGCCTATTCACAGGCGAGGGCGCCTGTGCCATATCCACGGTTTCACGTCGTCTGGCCGGGAGTATTGAGGCCACAAGCGGTCAGAATGGGGCCGATGACAGACGTGACTCCCGCCACTGAGCGATTGCGCCATAGCCTTGAGGCGGCAGGAGGGCGGCTCATACCCAACGAAGACCGGAAGTCATGAGTCAAGACCCCCCGGAGACTCTTGAGTTGGTAACTCCTGCGCATGTTACATCTCAATAAGCCTGGGCGGACCAGTGCCGTGTCAACTTTGATCTGAGTAGCAGATGAAGCCGCCGACACACGCCGACTGACGCCGACTTGTAGGGGCAAGGCATGCCTTGCTCCTACGGGCTGCTTTCGGCGGTCGAGGCATTCCGCTTCCTTCATCGGCGTTGGTCCGCGTTCATTGGCGGTTTCCCGGAGAGCGACCAACACGGTTTGGGCGATCAGTCAAGACGTGATTGACGCAGGCACTAGACTGCGGCCAGCGCCACTCCCGGCATGAGCGCCTCGACGTCGGCGCGCGCGGGGCTGGCGGCATCCCACACGGCGGCGTTGGCGGCCCCGGCGGCAAGAGCGAGGCGCAGGGTGCGCTCGGGGTCCCACCCCCACAGGATCCCGCAGGCGAACCCCGCCACCACGCAGTCCCCCGATCCCACCGGATTGACTTCCTCGATCAGCGGCGGCCGCGCTCGCCAACGCCGCCCCGCCCAGTCAATCAGCGCGCCTGATTGGCCCATGGTCACCACCACCAACTCGATGCCCGCCTGCCGATACCATGCCACCGCCTGCCAGCGGGCCTCGTCATCCGCCAGCGGGCGCCCCAGCAGGCCCTCGCTCTCGATCACATTGGGCTTGACCATGAACGGAATCGCGCGCACGCCCCGGCGCAAGGCCTCGCCGCGGCTGTCGAGGATGGTGCACAGGCCGCGCTCGCGGGCGAGCCGGATCATGCGGGCATAGGCGTCGTCGAGTATGGGATGCGGGGCGCTGCCGCCGAAGCACACGATGCGCGTCCCCGCCAGCGCGTCGGCATAACGCGCCATCAGCTCCTCGGCCTCGGCGGGGGTGATCTCGGGGCTGGGCTCGACGTAGGCGGTGGCGCGCTTGCGGTCGCGTTCACGGACGGTGACGATATTGCGCGTGGGCGCCTGGGTGCGCACGACGATGGGCTCGATGCCGTCGCGGTCTCGAATCAGTCGCTCGACGAGACGGCCCGATTCCCCGCCGAGCATGACCAGCGATCTCACGGGCGCCCCCAGGTGTTTGGCCATGCGTGCCACATTGGTGGCCTTGCCGCCGGCGACGTCGTGGGCCGCGGCCGCGTGGTTGAAGGCGCCGAGGGCGAGGGTGTCGAGGGCGATTGTCTTGTCCACGCACGGATTGAGCGTAACCGTCAAGATCATGACGAGCCCCGATGATGCCATTCGCAGGAAGGCGGATGACTCCTTCGACCACGCTCAGGGCAAGTCCTCGCCGGCGTCGGCCCGCACCGGTTGATGCTCTCCCCGGCAAGGGGCCGGGGGCGACCCGTTTCAAGCGAAATCATTCCCCGTAGTAGATTTCCGGAGCAAGCGCTTGTGGGTCTTTACAAATGGCATAGAATCTGCTACATTTCGCGCGGTGGCCTGGAAGCCACCGTAGTGAGGGCAGTTGAATGCAGGCAGAGTTAGTCAGCCAGGCTGGCTTCCGGCTTGTGGTTCAAGCTGTCGGAAAGGAGGCCAGCGATGGCCACGGGTAAGGTCAAGTGGTTCAATGATGCCAAGGGTTACGGCTTCGTTGAAACGGCTGACGGCGATGTCTTCGTCCACCACAGCGCGATCGAAGCCGACGGCTTCCGCTCCCTACAAGAGGGGCAGGAAGTCGAGATCGAGATCGGCCAGGGGGAGAAGGGCCTGAAGGCGCTCAAGGTACGCCCGCTCTAATCGTCCATCGTCACGCTGGCGCGAGGCAAAGCCCCGGGGCACTGCGCCGGGGCTTTGCGCCGTCAGCGATTCCCAAGTTGCAGGGGGCAGCCGCTGATTGCCCGCGAGGTGCTCAGCTCCGCTGTGGGCCGGGTGCACCGCCCAGGGCACAGGCTCTTAGCCTGTGCCGCATCGTCCACCGCCTCTCGCGCAGGGCACGAAATCCACGCCAACGCCGCAGTCGTGCGCCGTGTTTGGCGCGCCGTCATTCGCGGGCGTCCGGCGAATTCCAACGCACCGGGCTCAGGGGGTAAGTCGCACTTCGACGCTCCAGTCGGTGATGTCGAGCGCCGGCAGGCTCGCGTCGCCCGCGCCCTCGGGGACGACGGCGTCGGCGTTGGTGTAAACCCCGCTCACCTCCAGCGGGAGGATCAGGTAGCTGTTGGCGGTGGGGCCGAGGCCGTCGTAGTTGAGCTCGATGAACTGGGCATCGGGGGGCAGCAGGCGGTCGGCGGTGATGATGTTCAGTTCGAGGTGGGCGGCGGTGGTGGTGACCTGGTCGAGGTCAATGATGACGGCGATGGTCAGTTCGTCCTGGGTGATCCCCGCCTGGTAGGGCGGGCCGGTGAAGGCCAGGTCGCGGTACTGGAAGAAGGCGCCCTGGTGGTACTGCACGTAGAAAGCGGGCGGCACCGCGGCGTCGGAGATGATGAGCGGCACCCCGGTCGCGGGGATGGGGGCGGAGGGGTTGGCGACGATGGGCACGGGGCCGTCGTTGGGGTTGCCGTTGGTGTCAATGGCGATGAAGTAATGGTAGGCGGGGTTGACCGGCGACGCCAGGGTGAAGCGGACGATGAGCTGACGGCTGGGCACGGGGGCGCCGCTGACGGTGGACGGCATGCGGGCGCAGCCGACGCCGAGCACGCACGGCAGCAGGCAAACGAAAGCAAGCAGGCGTCTCATGGCAGGCGGTGCCATTATACCGGCCAGGCGCTCCGCTGCCAAGCCCGCGGGTGCAGGCGCCGGGGCGTCGCGAGGCGAAACCTTCATCCGCGGACGCCCACCCATGCGCACTACCGCACAGATGGCCCTGTGCCTTGCCTCCGGGCTGCTGCTGGCCTTGGCCCATCCTCGCGCCGGCCTGTGGCCGTTGGCGTGGGTCGCGCTGGTGCCGTGGCTGACCGTGGCCTTCACGGCGAGTCGGCCGGTGGCGGTCATCGGCAGCTTGCTCGCCGGCTTCTCGTTCTTTGGCGCCCTGATGTACTGGATCGCCATCTTCGGCTACCTGCCGTGGGCGCTGCTGGCCCTGATCGAGGGGCTCGCGTTCCCCCTGACGGCGGTGGTCGCGCGCATCGCCGCGCCGCGCTCGCCGTGGCGGGTGCCGGCGGTGGGGATCGCCTGGGTGACGTGGGAATTCGCGCGCGGCCAGGGGCGGTTCGGCATGCCGTGGGGCCAAGTCGGCCACTCCCAGGCGCCGTTCTCGGCGCTGGCGCAGCTCGCCGCCTTCGGCGGCGTGCCCGCGATATCGTTTGTCGTGGTGGTCGTCAATGCGGCGCTGGCCCACGTCATCGCGGCGAGGCGCGCGGGCGGTCGCCGGTTGGCGCCCCTGGCGGGTGCGATTGCGCTCACGGCGGCCGCGGTCGCCCTGGGCCTGGTCCATGCCCGCGAGGCGGCGGTGCCGACGGCTCCCGATGCGCGCCCTCCGCTGCGCGTCGCGCTCGCCCAGGCGAGCGTCAAGACCTGGCTGACGGTGGAGGCGTTGAACTCCCCGCTGACGGTCGAGGAGCAGCGCTCCGAGCTGGCCGCCTACGCCCGGTTGACCCGTCAGGCGGCCGCGCGCGGGGCGACCGTCATCGTCTGGCCCGAGAGCGCGGTGCCGGGGTATCTGCAATACGAGAGTGCGCTGCGGCAGGCCGTGACTGCCCTCGCGCGGGAGCTGCGGGTCTGGCTGGTAGTGGGCGGGCCGAGCTACGAGCTGACGAGGGAGCGCGCGCGACCGCTCCAGTACAACTCGGCGTTCGCGGTATCACCCCGCGGCGAGATCGCCGGCCGCTATGACAAGGTGCACCTGGTGCCCTTCGGCGAGTACGTCCCGGGGCGCGACTGGCTGCCCCTGCTGCGCTACTACCGCGTGCGCGACTACGACATCGCCCCCGGCGCGAGCCATCACCTGCTGGGGGCCGGCGGGTTCGCCTTCGCGCCCATGATCTGCTTCGAGTCGGTCTTTCCCGACATCGCGCGGCGCGAGGCGCGGATGGGGGCGGATGCGCTCATCATCATCACCAATGACGCCTGGTTCCTGCGCACGGCGGCGGCGGCGCAGCACCTGCAGATCGGCAGGTTCCGCGCCATCGAGCAGGGGCTGCCGGTCGTGCGCGCCGCCTCCACGGGGGTATCGGCGTTCATCGCCCCGTCCGGGCGCGTGACGGGGTCGCTGGGCTTGATGAAGCGCGGCCTCCTGGTGTCGCAGATACGTGCGCGCCGGGCGGACACCGTTTACCGGAGAATCGGTCCCGCGTTCTCCGTCTCCTGCGCGGCGGCGGCCGCGCTGTGGGTGGCGGCGGCGCTGGTGATTCGCCTCGCCCGCCGGCGGCGCGGGAGGGGGCCATGGCGCGGATGACGAGATGCCCGAACTGCGGCGCCGACAACAGCGTGCGCCGGGAGACGTGCTGTGCCTGTGGCGCGCCGCTGGCTGCCAAGGCGTCGCCGTCCGGCGCGGCAAGCGCCCCCGGCGACCGCTTCGCGGCGGTGATCAGGGAGCGCTCGGGCCTGCCCCAGGCGCAGCCGGTTGCCGCGGGTCGGGCGCCGTCAGCCCTCACGGAGTCGCCACTGCCGCCCTCTTACGCCACCGGCGGGCAGGTGCGCCGCGCGATGCAATTCTTCCGCCAGCTCCACGCCTTGGTGAACTCGGGCATGCCGCTGGGGCAGTCGTTGATGGGCCTGGGGCGGCGGGTACACCCGAGCGCGCGGGCGGCGGTGCGCGCCCTCGCCCAGCACGTGACAGGGGGTGGTAAGCTCAGCGATGCCATGGGCGGCCATCCGCATCTATTCCTGGCCTACCAGGCGGGGCTGGTGCGGGCGGGGGAGCTGGGGGGGGCGCTGCCGGAGGCGCTGGATCAGATCGCCGCCGACTGCGAATCCGAGTTCCGGCTGCGCAAGGCGGTGGGCCTCGCCCTGCTGCCGGTGTGGGCGCTGACGGTGGTGGCGCTGGCGGTCGCGCCCGTGGCGCAAATGCTGGGCGGCGCGGAGCCCCGCGCGTGGACGCTGGCGCAGATCTGGGCGGGTTACCGCCACGGCCTGCTGACGGTGTCGCTGCCCATCGCGCTCGGCCTGGGGGGCGGGTGGGGGCTGTGGATCGCCTCCGCCAGCAGGCGTTCTCTGGCGGCGGTGCGACACCGCCTATCCCTGTCGCTGCCGCTCGTCGGCGGCGCCCACCGTCGCGCAGGGATGGCGCGCTTCCTGGGCTCCCTGTCCCTGCTGCTCAACGCCGGCGTTCCCATCACCGACGCTTACCGTACCGCGGCAGAGGCAACCGGAAACCTCGTCCTCTCGCGCGACCTGCTGCGCGATGCCGGTAATCTCGACCTCGGCCGCGGCCTGGTGGACGTCCTCGCCCGCCAGCGCGTGCTATCGCGCGAGACGACGGACCAGCTCGCCATCGGCGAGGCGGCGGGCAAGCTGCCGGCGATGCTCGGCCATATCGCCGGTGACTATCGGCGGCAAGTCGAGCGCTCCGCGAAGTACCTGCCGCACATGCTGCAGTTGTTGGCCTACGCGGTGGTCGGATCGCTGGTGGTGCTGCTGTGGTACACCCTCGCGAACGTCTATTTCAATCTGCGATTCTACGAGCCCCTGAAACAGCTCTTCGACGTGCCGTAGCTTGCGCCGGGGTGCCGCACCCGCGCGGGCAAGGGTAATCGCCGCTGCACCGGGGAAAAGCGCGGGGGCGAGATCGCTCTCGCCCCCGTAGGGTGCAGCATCAACGCTCGGAGCATGGTTTCGCAGGTTGGAAATGGCTAGGCCCGCAGGGCCGCCATCCCGGCTCCGACCGTGTCGGGGCTTAGGGACCTTCGCCACCGGGAGCACGAATAATCCGGGCTAATCGTCCTTGTCGGCCTGGTCCTTGGCCTTGAACCAGCCGCCGCCCTGCTTCCCCTGCTTGCCGCCCTGCTTGGATTGGGGCTGCTTGGACTTCCCGGCGGACTGCTTGGCGCCGGATTGCTTGGCGGGGCTGGACTTGGCGGCCGGCGACCGGTTCTCCGCGTCCCGCTGCTGCATCCACGAGCCCTGGCTGCGGGCGGGCTCGGGGCCGCGCTGGGTGGGCAGGCCGACGCCCGGCCGTGCCTGCTCGCGGTCTCGCTCACGCTCGCGCTCCGGCGCGCCATAGACGTACCCCGGCGGCGCCGCGGCGACGTTGAACTCGTGCCAGCCGGTCTTGCCCTTGAGCTTGAGCACGCCGCCGTCGCGCTCGACGGGGACCTTAAGGTGCCGGTCGAAGAAATCCCGGGGGACATAGACATAGCCGCCGACCACCACCGGCGGCGCCGGCAGCGCGATCATCTGCCCGCCGTAATAGGCGTAGGGGCTGCCGACGATCAGCGCGAACTCGCGGCCGTTGTAGGTGATGACCGCGCGGTTGCGCAGGCTGTCCCACAGCAGCGCGGCCCCGATGACGTCGGAGGCGTCGCGCAACGGAATGTAGGTCGTGCCGTAGTACACGAACGGCGCCGGCGCGTAGATGCCGGGGTAGTAGGCGTAGCCCGTCGGGCGCCCGGGCCCGTGCGCCCACGGCGGCGGCCCGTAGCC
>DATLAK010000051.1 GCA_035527535.1 Armatimonadota bacterium | reverse complement strand
GGGAAGGATTACCCCGCGTTCCCGACGAAGCTATGCTTGCCGAGGATTGCCCGCCTCAGCCGAGGCTTGCCCGACAATGCGCTATTCAGCCCCCCGCGGCACTCAGGATATCCTGCCGGAAGACGCCCCGCGCTGGCAGCGGCTGGAGGCGTGCTTCCGCAGCCTGTGCGCGCGCTACGGCTACCGCGAGATTCGCACCCCCGTGTTCGAGGAGATGGGCCTGTTCGCCCGCGCCGTGGGCGCGGAGACCGACATCGTCGCCAAAGAGATGTACGTCTTCAAGGACCGCGGCGACCGCGACCTCGCCCTGCGCCCGGAGGGCACTGCGCCGGTGGTGCGCGCCTACCTGCAGCACAAGCTGTACGGCCGCCCCGGCGCGCACAAGCTCTACTACATCGCCCCCATCTTCCGCTATGAGCGTCCCCAGGCCGGCCGCTACCGCCAGCATCACCAGGTCGGGGTCGAGGCCATCGGCGCGCCGGGGCCGGAGCTGGATGCGGAGATTATCGCCCTCGGCCGCGACCTGCTCGACGCGCTGGGCATCGCCGGCGGCCGCCTGGAGATCAACAGCGTCGGCTGCCCCGAGTGCCGCCCGCAGTACCGGCGCGCGCTGCAGGACGCTCTGCGGCCGGTGGTGGCGGAGCTGTGCGCGGTGTGTCAGGGGCGCTTCGAGCGCAATCCCATGCGCATCCTCGACGATAAGAACGAGCGCTGCCGCGAGCTGACCCGCGACGCCCCAGCTATCCTCGATCACCTGTGCGCGGCCTGCCAGGCTCACTTCGACGGCCTGAAATCGGCGCTCGCGGACTTGGGTCTGGACTACGAGGTGAACCCCCGCATCGTGCGCGGCCTCGACTACTACACGCGCACCGCGTTCGAGATCATTCACGACGCGCTGGCGGCCAAGGACACCGTCATCGGCGGCGGGAGGTATGACGGCTTGGTCGAGGAGCTCGGCGGCCCGCCGACGCCCGGGGTCGGTTTCGGCGCGGGTATAGAGCGGATGCTGCTGATCATGGAGGCGCAGGCGGTGGCGCCTGCGCCGGCGGCCGACCTGGTTTACGTCGCCGCCGCGGACGACGCCGGACGGGCGGCGTCGCTGCGGGTGCTGCGTGATCTGCGGCGCGCGGGAGTGGCGGCGGACGCCGACTACGGCGCGCGTACCCTCAAGGCGCAGATGAAAGAGGCAAACCGGTTGGGCTGCCGGCGGGTCGTTATCTTGGGCGCTGACGAAGGCGGCAAGATCGCCGCGACGATGCGCGACATGACCAGCGGCGAACAGCGCGAGGTGGGCTTGGACGACCTGGTCAGGGTGCTGAACAGTGCTCAATGAACCACCAAGGCACAAAGACACAAAGAAAAGCAAGATGATGGTGGGGCGGGCGTCTCGCCCGCCAACACTTCCAAACGGAAGCCGGGGCTGCCCTGAGCCTATCCAACGGGACGACCGCTCCGCCCGTTTCCTTGGTGCCTTCGTGGTTCAATCAATATTGGAGAATGACTGATGCAGCGCGACCACCACTGCGGCGAGCTGCGCGAGGAGCACGTCGGGAAGCAGGTGCGTCTGGCGGGCTGGGCGCAGACCACGCGCGACCACGGCGGGCTGATCTTCATTGACCTGCGCGACCGCTCGGGGGTGGCGCAGGTCGTGTGCGACCCCGCACAGGCGCCGGCCGCGCACGAGACGGCGAAATCGGTGCGCGCGGAGTTCGTGCTCGCGGTCGAGGGCGAAGTCACCCGCCGCCCCGCCGGCACCGAGAACCCCGACATGCCCACCGGCGCGGTGGAGGTGCGCGCGCAGCGGGTGGAAGTTCTTAACGTCGCGCGCACGCCCCCGTTCGAGATCGAGAGCGCCCGGCCGGTGGATGAGATGGTGCGCCTGCGCTACCGCCACCTCGACCTGCGCACGCCGCGCATGCAGCGCAACCTGCGCCTGCGCCACGAGATGGCGCAGGCGGTGCGACGCTACCTCAACGGCGAGGGCTTCTGGGAGATCGAGACGCCGCTGCTGATCCGCTCCACCCCCGAGGGCGCGCGCGACTTCCTGGTGCCGTGCCGGCTGCAGCCGGGGCGGTTCTACGCCCTGCCGCAGTCGCCGCAGTTGCTCAAGCAGTTGCTCATGGTCAGCGGCGCGGAGCGGTACTATCAATTCGCCCGCTGCCTGCGCGACGAGGATTTGCGCGCCGACCGCCAGCTCGAGTTCACCCAGATTGACCTGGAGATGTCTTTCGTCGAGCAGGATGACGTGATTGCCGTCAGCGAGGGCATCACCCAGGCGGCGCTCGCCGCCGCGGGCATCGAAGTGAATCCGCCGTTCCACCGGCTGACCTATCGCGAGGCGATGGACCGCTTCGGCACGGATAAGCCGGATACGCGCTGCGGCATGGAGCTGCACGACCTCAACCAGTGCTTCGGCCGCGCCGAGTTTCGCGTCTTCCGCCAGGCGCTGGAGCAGGGCAAGTCCATCCGCGGGCTGGCTGCGCCCGGCTGCGGCGACTTCTCCCGCGCCAAGCTCGATGCGCTGGTGGAGACGGCGACCAAGCTCGGCGCGGGCGGCCTGGTGTGGATCGCAGTGGAGGAGGACTCGCTGCGCTCGCCGGTGGCCAAGTACCTGTCGGACGAGGAGCAGCGGGCGGTGGTCGTCGCCGTCAAGGCAAGCGCGGGTGACCTGATCCTGATCGCGGCGGATGAGCGCGATCGCGCCTGCGCGGTGCTGGGCGCCTTGCGTCTGCGTTTGGCCGCTGAGTTGGCGGCGGCGGGGACAGTCCCTCATTTTCCCGGAGGAAAACGGGGACAGTCCCCGAGCCTGCTGTGGGTGACCGACTTCCCGCTGTTCGAGCGCGGCGACGATGGGTCAATCCAGTCCAAGCATAATCCCTTCAGCCGGCCCAAGGCGGAGGATGAACATCTGCTCGACAGCGATCCCCTAGCGGTGCGCGGGTGGCAGTACGACCTGGTGCTGAACGGCAACGAAATCGCCGGCGGCAGCCTCCGCGTCCACCGCCGCGAATTGCAGGAGAAGGTGCTGGAGATCATCGCCATGCCTCCCGCGGAGGCGCAGCGGCGCTTCGGCTTCCTGCTCGAGGCCCTCGAATACGGCGCCCCGCCACATGGTGGAATTGCGTTCGGTTTCGACCGCCTGGTGGCGCTGGCGGTGGGCGAGGAAAGCATCCGCGAGGTCATCGCCTTCCCCAAGACCGCGACCGGCGGCGATCCCCTGACCGGCGCGCCGGCGGAGGTGGACGCCGCGCAGTTGGAGGAGCTCGGCCTGCGGCTGGCGCCGGGCAAAGGCAACCAAGATGCGCCTCCGATGGCACCCGCGGGCGAGGCGGAGGCGCAGTGATGATGCGGGGCCGCAGCGCTGATCACGCGCGCAAGCCGTCTCGCCGGGTGCGCCCGGCGTCCCCGGCAGGCGCGGCCCGCAAACCGGCCGGTGAGCAGCGAATGATGGAAGCGAACCATCCCGACGAGCGAGAACTGGACGAGTTGCAGCAGCGACTGGGGGTGCGCTTTCGCCGCCCGCAGCGGCTGGCGCAGGCGCTGGTGCATCGCTCCTATCGCCCCGACGGCGACGACAGCCCCAGCAACGAGCGCCTGGAGTTCCTGGGCGACGCGGTACTGGGGCAGGTGGTGGCGGAGCACCTTTACCACGATTTTCCCGAGTGGAGCGAAGGCGAGCTGACCAAGCTCAAGGCGGCGGTGGTGAGCGAGGTCACGCTCGACGAGGCGGCGCGGCAGTTGGGGTTGGGCAAGTTCCTGGTGATGGCGCGGGGGGAGGAACAGAGCGGGGGACGCGAGCGCCCGTCGCTGCTGTCCGACGCGCTGGAGGCGATCATCGGCGCGCTCTACCTCGACCGCGGGCTGCGCGCCGCGCGCGAGCTGGTGCTGCGGCTGCTGGCCGCGCCGATGCGGGCGCTGGAACTGGACGAGCGCCGGCGCGATTATAAGACCCTGCTGCAGGAGCTGATCCAGGGCCGCCACAAGCAGCCGCCGGTTTACCGCGTGGTGGCGGAGGAGGGGCCGGACCACGACAAGACCTTCGTCGTCGAAGTGCGCTTCCGCCGCCACCTGCTGGGCGAGGGCGTCGGCAAGAGCAAGAAAGAGGCCGAGCAGAAGGCGGCCCAGGAAGCCCTCGACGATAGCGAGCGCAGGGAGCGCATCGTCGGCTAGCAGACCGGCGATGAGCTCCCCCTTGAGGTTGGTGGTCTTACGCAGAGGGCTGTGGGGCGGGCGTCCCCGCCCTGACGGATAGAGCGAGATTCGCGGTTGGGCGCCGACTGCGGACAATGGGGCGAAGGCCCCCCAAGGAGGGCTTAGATGCGGCTGCGGATCATCCCGCGCAATGAGGAGTTTTTCGATCTCTTCGAGGCGGCGGCGACCAACGTCGCCCAGGGCGCGCACTACCTGCGGCAGATGGTGGATGACTTCGACCGCGCGGAGGAGCTGGCCAAGCGCATCGAGGAGACCGAGCACGAGGGCGATATCACCACCCACGAGATCATGGAGCGCCTCAACACCACCTTCGTCACCCCCATTGACGCCGAGGACATTCGCGCTCTCGCATGCACCCTCGACGATATCCTCGATTACATCGAAGCGACCGCGGATCGCATGATCCTCTATGATGTCGGTCAGCCCGCGAGATACATGGGCGACCTCGTCGCCATCCTGGAACGGGCCGCGGACGAGATCGTCAAGTGCGTCGCGGGCCTGCATGACCTGCGCCGCCCGCGGCGCCTGCTCGACCACTGCATCGAGATCAACCGCCTCGAGAACGACGGCGACCGCCTCTCGCGCCGCGCCCTGGCCGAGCTCTTTCGCGGCAACGGCAGCCCCATGGACGCCATCAAGTGGAAGGAGATCTACGAGCACGTCGAGATGGCCATTGACAAGTGCGAGGACATCGCCAACGTCATCGAGAGCGTGGTCGTGAAGTATGCTTAGCCCCCGCACCGTTCTGGTGGTCGCGGCCGCGGTCATCTTCGACTTCATCAACGGCTTTCACGACACCGCCAACGCGATCGCGACCTCGGTCTCCACCCGCGTCCTCACCCCCATGCGCGCGGTAGTGATGGCCGCGGTGCTCAACTTCGTCGGCGCCCTCGTCTCCACCGAAGTCGCCAAGACCATGGGCCAGGGCATCGTCTCCCCGCACACCGTGACCGAGGCGGTCATCCTCTCCGGCCTCATCGGCGCCATCGCCTGGAACCTCCTCACCTGGTACTGGGGCCTGCCCTCCAGCTCCTCGCATGCGCTGGTCGGCGGTATCATCGGCGCCGCCGTCGCCTACGATGGCTGGGGGGTGCTCAACCTGCGCGGCCTCGGCGACATCTTCGGCTCGCTGCTGGCGTCGCCGCTGGTCGGCTTCTTCATCGGCCTCGCGGTGATGGTGATGCTGCTGTGGGCCTTCCGCCGCGCGATCCCGGCTCGCATCAACGCTCACTTCCGCCGCCTGCAAGTCGTCTCCGCCGCCTTCATGGCCTTCAGCCACGGCACCAACGACGCCCAGAAGTCCATGGGCATCATCACCATGGCTCTGGTCACCGCCGGCTACCTGCAGACCTTCGTCGTCCCGATGTGGGTCAAACTCGTGTGCGCGGCGGCGATGGGGCTGGGCACCGCCGTCGGCGGCTGGCGCATCATCCACACCATCGGCATGCGCATCATCCGCCTCCAGCCCATCCACGGCTTCGCCGCCGAGACCTCCGCCGCCGCCGTCATTCAGACCGCCAGCCACCTCGGCCTCCCCGTCAGCACCACCCACGTCATTTCCTCCGCCATCATGGGCGTCGGCGCCTCCAAGCGCCTGTCCGCCGTGCGCTGGGGGGTGGCCGGCAATATCGTTCTCGCGTGGGTGCTTACCCCGCCGGTGGCCGGGGTGCTGGGCGCCATCGCCTACACCGTCGTTGGCCGCTTTCTATAGCCGTCCCCGCGGCGCGCGCAGGGAATGGCGACCGCCGCGCAGAAACCGAGCTCCGCAGCCGGACACTTCTCTCGCTGGAGGTTCCGTCATGGCCATTCGCGCGACCGCGCCCACTCGCATGGACCTGGCCGGGGGCACCCTCGACATCTATCCCCTCTACGTTTTCACCGATGGCGGCGTGACCATCAACGCCGGCATTGACCTCGCCAGCCAGGTCACCGTCGAGCCGCGTGCCGACGCGGTCATCAGCCTGCGGTCCGAGGACACGGGCGCCACCCTCGAAGCCCCGGACCTGGCCGCGCTCCCGGCGGACCGGGAGCTAGGCTTCGTCGCGCGCATCGTCCGCTTCTACCCGCCGCGCAGCGGCATCAATGTCATCACTCGCAACACCGTGCCCCAGGGCTCCGGACTGGGCGCCTCGTCATCGCTGCTGATCGCCCTCACCGCCGCCCTCGACCGCCTCAACCGCACCAACCTCGCGCCCGAGCACTACATCAACTGGGGGGCGAACATCGAGGCCCAGGCGATCGGCGTCCCCACCGGCAAGCAGGATTACTTCGCCGCCGTTTACGGCGGCATCAGCGCCATCCGATTTCGCCTCGACGGCGAGGAGCGCGAGCCGGTGGTGGAGGACGAGGACTTCCTGCGCAGACTGGAAACCAGCGTCATCCTCACCTTTACCGGCGAGACCCGGTTCTCGGGCACCAGCAACTGGAACATGCTCAAAGCCTACATCGAGAACCTCGGCCACAACCGCGCCTCCATGGCGGCGATCAAGCGCACCGCCCTCGCCATGAACGAAGCCCTGGCCGATCGGGACCTCACGCGCTTCGCCGAGCTGGTGGACGAGGAGTGGCAGAACCGCAAGCAGCTCGCCGAGGGGGTAACCACGCCCCGCATAGAGGCCCTGATGGCGGCCGCGGCGGAGGCCGGGGCGTGGGCCGGCAAGATCTGCGGCGCCGGCGGCGGAGGCTGCATGATCACCGTCGCGGCCCCCGACAAGCGCCCACAAGTCATCGCCGCCTTGGAAGCCGGAGGGGCGACCCACCTCGAATACCGCATTTCCCGTCAGGGGCTGATCGTGGAGGAATGCTGACCGCCGCCGCGGCCGCCGGCTGACCGGCAGGAATCACGCGCCTCGGCGTCGAAGCATCCATTGGTTGCGGGAAGATCGCTGTCACAGGGGCACTCGCGCGATGGCTACACCGGACAAGCCGAGGAAATGCCCGAATTGCGGCACTGAAGTCGCCGTCGTGGACACCATCTGCTGGCGCTGCTACCGGCGCTTGCCGGCACCGGCGCGCCCCGAGCCGGCCCCGGTGCGGCGCAGACGCCGTCGCTCCGTCCCCGCTTCGACCCTCATCGCCGCGGTTCTCGTCACCGGCCTCGGCGGTTACCTGTGGCACGTGCGCTGCTCGCCGACCGCCGCGCTGACCGCGTTTCTGCGTGCCGATGCATCAGGCGACGTCAAGGCGATGTACGAGCTGCTGTCGATGCGCAGCCGCGACATGCTCGGCCCCGAGATCCTGGCGCAACGGGCTGCGGCTGCGCACCCGCCCTTCTCCTTCGTGGTGCGTTCAATCAAGCGCGATGCCACCAGTGCCGAGATCACCCTGGGCGCCGTGCCCACCGAAGCCGGGGCGAGCCCGGATGCCACCACGTGGCGAGTATACATGGTGTGGGAACAAGAGCGCTGGCGCGTGGACATGGTGCGTATGGGCCAGGAAGCCATAGGGGGTGATACGCCCGTCAGCCCGCGCGACCTGCAACAGCTGTGGAAAACCGGCCTCGGCCGTCCCTAGAGGCCCGCACCGGCGCCAACGCGCTGACACAGCATGGGCGGGCTAGCTTCCCATCCCGCCCTGCGCCTGCCCGGCCAGCGGCTCGTTCATGCTCCCGCTGCGGTAGCCGCGCAGGTCGGCGGCGACGTAGCTGTAGCCGAGCTCCATCAGCCGCTGCACGACCTGTTCCCGCAGCGCCGGATCGAGCAGGCGGTCGAGTTCCTCCGGCGCCACCTCCAGGCGCGCGATCTCGCCGTGGTGTCGCACTCGCACCTGGCGAAAGCCGAGCCCGCGCAGGAACGATTCCGCCGCATCCACCTTGACCAGTTCCTCGGCGGTGATCCGCTGGCCGTAGGGGAAGCGCGAGGCCAGGCAGGCATAGGACGGCTTGTCCCACGTCGGCAGCCCCAGCTCGCGCGAGAGGGCCCGGATCTCGCTCTTGGTCAGCCCCGCCTCCTGCAGGGGGCTGCGCACCCCCAGCTCGCGCGCGGCCTCCATGCCGGGGCGCCAGTCGCCCTCATCGTCACGGTTGGAGCCGTCGCAGACCCAGTCCAGCCCCCGCTCTCGCGCCACCTGCAGCAGCTTGCTGAAGAGCTCCTGCTTGCAGTAGTAGCAGCGATTGGGGGGATTGTCCGAGAAACCGGGAATCCCCAGCTCCGAGGTCGCGATCACCTGGTGGCGGACGCCGAGTTGCTGGGCTAATGCGGTCGCGGCTTCGAGCTCCTGGGCGGGATAGGTCTCGGCGCTGGCGGTGACCGCCAGCACGCGGTCGGCCGCCAGCGCCTGCGCCGCGACCTTGAGCAGAAAGGTGCTGTCCACCCCCCCCGAGTAGGCGATGAGCGCGCCGCTCATCTCGCGCAGGATCAGGCGCAGGCGCTCCAGTTTGGCGTGAGTTTCGTCCATCTGCATAGCCACCTTCCCCTGGCGCGGCGCAGCGCACCTACGATCGTGCGCCCAGCATCTCCGCCGCCACCTGCGCCGCGCGCTTGCCCGACAGCAGCATGGCGCCGAAGGTCGGGCCCATGCGCGGCAGCCCATAGACGGTGGATACCGCCATCCCGCATACGACGAGGCCGGGATGCGCCTCGCCGGTGTGCTCGACGATGAGGTCCTCGCTGCGCTCGACCCACATCGCGCCGAAGCCCACCGTCTTCAGCAGCCCGCGCGCCTCCAGCTTGCGCGCCACCTGCGCGTCGTGTCCGGTGGCGTCAATCACCACCTTCGACTCCAGGGCGATGGGGTCCACGCAGGTGATCTCGCGCGGCATCGCCGCCACCGGCGTCCAGTTGACCACCGCCCCCGCCACCCGGTTGCCCTCGCGCAGCACGATGTCGTCGAACACCGTCAGGCTGGCGATCTTGACCCCGGCGTCACACGCCGCCGCGATCAGCTTGGAGCAGGCGTGCGGGCCGTCCGCGACATACAATCCCGGCGTCGCCTCCTCGTAGGGCACGCCCAGCTCGTCGAGCACCTCCTGCCCCGGCGCGCGCACGGTCAGCTTGTTCATCAGGTAGCCGCCGATCCAGAACCCGCCCCCCAGGTAGTTGTTGCGCTCGATGATGAAAGTGCGGTAGCCCTGGGCCGCCAGCTCGCGCCCCGCCATCAGCCCCGAGGGCCCGCCGCCGACGATGATGACGTCGCTGTCAACATAGTCCATGAACTGCCGCGAAAACTGGCCGATGATGGCCCGCGTAACCTCTTTCTCGCCTACCGCTGCGAAGGTCCTCGGTTTCTCAGCCATTGCCTATCCCTCCGCCCCGCCCGACGGGGCATGAAAATTGAGGCAGCGCCGTCGCAACCGGCGCCGCCCCGATGTGCCGCTCAACCCTTGACTACATTATATCGGAAAAGGCCCGGCTGTGCCCACTCGTCCCGCCGGTCATGACTGCTTGCGCCAGATGAAGACGCTCTCGTAGAACTCGCCGGAGCGCCGTCCGGTCCGGCGGTTGACTTGTCTTTGCACCACGGCCTCCACCTCCACGCCCACCAAGTCCGCGATAGGCCCGTAGAGGTCGAACTTATCGTTTGCGACGACGATCAGACGCCCGCCTGGCGGCATGGCAGACACGGCGCTGCTGAATACCGCGGCGATGGCCTGCTGATACTCGCATTTCGCCCGCTCGCTTGAACCGTTAGCCGCGGGGCCGATCTCCCAACCCCGCTTGTCCTCCAGCCCCAGAAGCTCATAGGCGTATGCGTGCTGATCGTGATAGTCAATCAATCCTACGTAGGGCGGGCTGGTGATGACGCCGTCAACCGGGGGGAGCGCCGCGTTTCTGCTGTCCTCGTGGCGAACTGACACGTTTGCGTCCGTGCGCACGACAGCGTATTCTCCGATGCGCCGGATAGTGTCCAACGTGTACCGCTCCAGAAACTTCAGCGCCTCCGTCGTCGGTTTGCAAGTGCGCGAGTGCTTGTAGCACCGATACGGCTCCGTCTGTGGCCGCTTCGGGAAGTCGAGGTCAAAGTGCGTTGTGAGGCGCGCCGAGCGCGCCGCGCGCGAAAGAACAATCTTCAACAGGTCGGCATATCGGTAGCCGCCACTCTGGATGAAATGACAGTAAGTCAGCAGCTCGCGGCGGGCCTGCGGCGCAAACCATGCGCTGAGGTACTCTCGGCCGTCATCGCCGATGCCTCCGGTTCCCGCCTCAATCTCCTGCGGCCACATTCCGCCCTCGCGCTGCGGGCTGGTCGCAGCCTTGGTCTTGGCCAGGATGTCCACTAACTCGGCCCGCATGACGGGCAGGTCATACCGTGCGGTCTTGGCTCGACACAGGAGCACGTTGAACGCCGAGACATCATACCCGACAGAGTTGATTCCAAGCTCATTCGCCTGGACTGACGTCGTGCCCGATCCCACGAAGGGATCAAGCACTGTCTGCCCCGGCTTGAAGTACTTGCGCAGGAAGACTTCCACGAGTTGAGGTATGAATTTGCCCAGGTAGGGATGAAGCCGGTGAACGTGCTTGGTGCGCTCCCTTTCGGGCAAGTCGCGTTCGCGCCAGTTGAGGTTGAGATCGCACAGCGGCGTTTCGGGCGTTACCGAACGCGGCGCCGTGGGGCGGTCGCCTCCGCGGTACACGACCACCCTCTTCTCCTCGTTGGTCAGGGAAAGCTGAACTGCCACCGCGCTACGTCCTCGGAGCGTTTGTTCGCCATGCTGGGTGGGGTGTCCTGCCGCATGGCAAGTACTGGCAAGGGAGGCGCTTGTCCAACAAGCTGGGGAAATGGGGACAGGCAACGGATTTCCCCGCGGCTTCGCTCGGGACGGGCCGGAGAAATCCACAGCCAGTCCCTCATTTCCCCCTCACCCCTCCGCGAACATGGGCGTGGACAGGTACCGCTCCCCGGTGTCCGGCAGCACGACGACGATGAGCTTGCCGCGGTTCTCCGCGCGTTTGCCGACCTCGACCGCCGCCCAACAGGCCGCGCCGGAGGAGATGCCCACCAGCAAGCCCTCCTCGCGCGCCAGGCGGCGGCCCATGGTGCGCGCGTCGTCATCGCTGACGGTGATGACCTCGTCCACCAGGCTCATATCGAGCACCTCGGGCACGAACCCCGCGCCGATGCCCTGGATGGTGTGCGGCCCGCGCCCGCCGCCCGACAGCACCGGCGAGCCGGTAGGCTCGACCGCGACCGCGCGCAGCGACGACTTGCGCGGCTTGAGGGCCTGCGCCACACCGGTGATGGTGCCGCCGGTGCCAACCCCGGCGACCAGGATGTCCACCATGCCGTCGGTATCATTCCAGATCTCCTCGGCGGTGGTGCGGCGATGAATCTGGGGGTTGGCGGGGTTATTGAACTGCTGGGGTATGAAGCAGCGCACGTCGGCGGCAGCCAGCTCCTCCGCCTTGCCCACCGCCCCCGGCATGCCCTCGGCGCCGGGCGTCAGCACCAACTCCGCCCCCAGCGCCCGCAGGATGTCGCGGCGCTCCTTGCTCATGGTGTCGGGCATCACCAGCGTGAGCCGATAGCCCCGGGAGGCGCACACGAACGCCAGCGCGATACCGGTGTTGCCGCTGGTGGGCTCGATGACAACCGTCTCCGGCCCGATGCGCCCCTCGCGCTCCGCCGCTTCGATCATGCTCACCCCGATGCGATCCTTGACGCTGCCGCAGGGGTTGAACATCTCCAGCTTGGCCACCACCGTCCCCACCGCCCCGTCGGTCACGCGGCGCAGGCGCACCAGCGGCGTGTTGCCCGTCAGCTCAGTCACATCTTGCGCGATCTTCAACGTCGCCTCCTGTCACAGCGGTGTCGTTCACAGGCACGCCCGCCCGCCGCCGCGAGTGCCCCGGTCTTCGCCGGGGTGGGACGCCGGTGTCGCCTACAGCACGCGCTCGAGCCCGCAGGTGAGGCCCTCGAGCGACCGCACTTTGCGTATCGCCAGCAGGACGCCGGGGACGAAGGAGTCGCGGCTGATGGAGTCGTGGCGGAGGGTGAGGGTTTGGCCGAGACCGCCGAAGATGACCTCCTGGTGGGCGACCAGGCCCGGCAGGCGCACGGAGTGGATGCGCAGGGCGCCCGCTGCCTGCCCGCGCGGAGGCTGGGCATCAGCTGGGCGCGGCTCCGCGCCCAGGCGGCTGCCCTCGACGTGGCGCATCATCTCGGCGGTGCGCAGCGCGGTGCCCGAGGGCGCGTCCAGCTTCTGATCGTGGTGCAGCTCGATGATCTCCGCGGCGTCGAAGTGCTTGGCCGCCTGCGCCGCGAACTCCATCATCAGCACCGCGCCGATCGCGAAGTTCGGCGCCACCAGCGCGGGGGTTGCGTGCTCGCGGCACAGCGCGCCCAGGTCGGCGAGGTCCGCCGGGGTCAGGCCGGTGGTGCCGACGACGCAGGCCACCCGCTTCCGCAGCGCGGTGCGCAGGTTGTCCTTGACCGCGTCGGGGGTGGTGAAGTCCACCATCACCTGGGGCTTGGCGGAGTCAATGGCAGTGGCGAGGTCGTCGCTGACGGCGACATTGAGAGCGGCGACGCCGGCGATGCCGCCGGCGTCTTGGCCGACGCGCTTGCGATCCACCGCCGCCACCAGGCGCATATCCGGTTCGCCGGCGATGGCGCGCACGATGTGGCGGCCGACCTTGCCGCACGCGCCGCTGACCACAACCGTAATCGGGGTGGTGGACATCCCTGCCTCCTCCTGACTCGCGAGCGCCCGACCGGGGCTAGCCCTGCTGCGGGCCCACCGCGGACATGTGCAGCGGCCGCGCCCCCAGGACGCGCCGGGCGACGGCGTGGGCCTGGGCCACGCTCACCGCGTCGAGGCGAACCATCGCCTCCGCCACCGGCAGGACGCGCCCCCAGTAGAGGACCGACGCGCCCAGCCGCCGCATGCGATAGCTTGTGTTCTCCAGCGCGAGCGCCATCCCTCCCCTGATCTGGTTGCGCGCGCGCTCCAATTCCTCAGCGGAGACGCCGTCCTCGCACAGGCGCCGCGCCTGCGCCAACACCAGCCGGCGCACCGTCGGCCAGCGCTCCGGGCGCGCGCCGCCGGAGGCGACGAGCAGCCCCGTGCGATGGTAGCCGGCGAGGTAACTGCCGATGTTGTACACCAGACCCCGCTTCTCGCGAATCTCCTGAAACAGGCGGCTGCTCATGCCGCCGCCGAGGACGCACTCCACCAGCGCCAGCGCCCACCAGTCATCATCCGTCGTCGCCAAGCCCTCGCAGCCGATGCAGAAGTGCACCTGCTCGGTGGGGCGGGCGAGGTAGGCTTCGCCGGGATGCGGCTGCGGGGCGGGGGAGCAGCCCCCAGGCGATGACCCCGTCAGCGCGCCGACATGTCGCCGCGCCAGCTCGACCGCGGCCTGCGGCTCCAGGCTGCCGGCGACCGCGAGCACCATCCCGCGCGCGCCGTAACTGGCGCGGAAGTACGCATGCGCCGCGTCACGCGACAGCCGCCGTACCGCCTGCTCCTGACCCAGGATCGCCCGCCCCAGGGGATGCTCCGGCCAGATGGTCTCCGCGAACAGGTCGTGGACGCGGTCCTCGGGCGTATCCTCGGCCTTCATGATCTCCTCGATCACGACTTCCTTCTCGCGCTCGAACTCCTCCGCGTCGAAGCGCGAAGCGCCCAGCATGTCGCCCATGAGCTCCATCGCCAGCTCGGCGTGCTCGGTCATCACCTGCGCGTAGAGGCAGGTGTACTCGTGCTCGGTGAAGGCGTTCAGGGTGCCGCCGACGTCGTCCATGGCCTGGGCGATGGCGGCGGCGCTGCGGTGGGCGGTGCCCTTGAACAGCATGTGCTCGATGAAGTGGCTGACGCCGCGCCGCGTCGGCGGTTCGTGAGCGGCGCCGGCTGGGAGGTGAATGCCGATCGCGGTCGAGCGCATCCACGGCATGTGCTCGACCACCACGCGAGTGCCGTTGTCCAGGGTGCAATCAGTGATGTCTTGCGGGCGGTGCCTCATCGTCCTATCCCGAACAAGCGTAGGGGCACAGCACGCTGTGCCCCTACCTGCGTGAAGTTGAGCCGCGGGCGGCGCCGGGCTGCTAGCGCCCGCGCCGGGGGCGTCTGCCTTCCGCGGGGCGGTACGGCGGGCGGGCGTCGTCATCCTCCTCCGCGCCCGGCAAGAGGCCCTTGCGCGTCAGCCGCACCTTGCCCTGGGGGTCTATGTCTATGACCTTGACCATGACCTCGTCGCCGACGTTGACCACATCCTCGACCTTCTCCACGCGCTCGCGCGCGAGCTGGGAGATATGGATGAGGCCGTCGCGACCCGGCATGAGCTCGACAAAGGCGCCGAAGGGCGTCGTGCGCACGACGCGGCCGACGTAGGTCTCGCCGATGGTGACATCGCGCGTGAGATCCTCGATGGTCTTGAGCGCACCCTGCCCCCCGGCGCCGTCGGTGGCGGCGATGAAGACGCGGCCGTCCTGCTCGATGTCCACCTTGACGCCGAAATCGGCCTCGATCTTCTTGATGATCTTGCCGCCGGGGCCGATGATGGCGCCGATCTTGTCGGGGTGGATCTCGATGGTGAAGATGCGCGGGGCGTGGGGCGCGAGGTCGGGCCGCGGCGCGGCCAGGGTGGTCGCCATGTGGTCGAGGATCTGCATGCGCGCCTGGCGCGCTTGCTCCAGCGCGCCCAGCAGCACCTCGTGCGACAGCCCGCCGCACTTGACGTCCATCTGGATCGCCGTCAGCCCCTGGCGGGTGCCCGCGACCTTGAAGTCCATGTCGCCGTTGAAATCCTCCACGCCTTGGATGTCGGTCAGCAGAGCGTGACGGCTGTCATCGCTGACCATGCCGATGGAGATGCCGGCGATCGGCGCGGCGATGGGCACCCCCGCGTCCATCAGCGCCAGGCTGGTGGCGCAGGCGCTGGCCATCGAGCTCGACCCGTTGCTCTCCAGCACCTCCGACACCACGCGAATGGTGTAGGGGAACTCCGACTCCGGCGGCAGCACCGCCTCCAGCGCCCGCTCCACCAGGTTGCCGTGGCCGATGTCGCGGCGGCTCGGCCCGCGCAGCATCCGCGCCTCGCCCACGCTGAAGGGCGGGAAGTTGTAGTGATGCATGAAGCGTTTGGTGCGTTCCTCCGGCAGGGCGTCCACGATCTGCCCTTCGCCGGTGCCGCCCAGCGTCACCACCGACAGCACCTGGGTCTGCCCGCGCGTGAACAGCGCCGACCCGTGCGCCCGCGGCAGCAGCCCCACATGTGACCCCAGCGCGCGCAACTCGTGGGGCCGGCGGCCGTCAGCCCGCCGCCCCTGCTCCAGCACCAGATGACGCAGCTCGCGCTTGATGAGGTTGTCCAGCTCCCCGCTGACCTCGGCGGCGCGCTCGGTGAACTGCTCCCGCACCTCCTTGATCACCGCCGCCGACGCCTCCTGCATCGCGCGCTCGCGACCCTTCTTGTCCGGCGACTGGATGGCCTCGCGGATCTGCGGGGCGTAGGGGGCGAGCGCCGCCGCGATGTCGTCCGTGGCCGGGGCGGCCAGCTCGCGCTTCGGCTGGCCGATCGCGGCGCGCAGGCGCTCCTGGGCGTCAATGACCTCGAGCACCGCCTGCTGGGCGCGCTCGATTGCCTCCGCCACCACCGCCTCGGGCACCTGCTGCCCCGAGCCCTCGACCATCACCACCCCGTCACGCCTGCCCGCCACCACCAGCTCGAGCGCGCTCATCGCGCGCTGCTCGTAGGTGGGGTTGATGATGAATTGCTCGTCAATGCGCACGATGCGCACCGCCCCCACCGGGCCGTCGAAGGGGACGTCGGAGATGGTGAGCGCGGCCGACGCGCCGACCATGCCCAGGATGTCGGGCATGTTCTCGGAGTCGGCGGAGAGAACGATGACGATGATCTGCGTCTCGTTGCGCATGTGCTTGGGGAACAACGGACGCAGCGGACGGTCAATGCGGCGGGCGGTGACGATCGCCTGCTCGCTGGGGCGCCCTTCGCGTTTGATGAAGCGGCTGCCGGGGATGCGCCCCGCGGCGTAGAGCTTCTCCTCGTAGTCACAGGTGAGGGGAAGGAAATCTATGCCCTCGCGCATCCGGTCGGAGGAGACTGCGGTGGCGAGGATGATGCTGTCGCCCTGGCGGACGACCACGGCGCCGTTCGCCTGGCGGGCAAGGGTGCCACTCTCGAGCGACAGCTCCTTGCCGCCCGGCGCCACGTGTACTTCGGCCATGTTGTCGGCTCCTATCCGCGCGAGCCGATGGTATCCCGCAACCCCAGCCTGCCGATCAGCGAACGATAGCGCTCGACATCACGGTTGCGCAGATAGGTGAGCAGCCGACGACGGTGTCCGATCAGCGCGAACAAGCCGTGGCGCGAATGATGATCCTTGCGGTTCTGGCGAAGGTGATCGGTGAGCTGGTTGATGCGCTCGGTCAGCAACGCCACCTGCACCTCCGGCGACCCGGTGTCCGATTGGTGCAGCTTGTGCTCGGTCAGGATCTGCGCCTTTCGCTCGGTCGGTATGGGCATCGCCTGCTTGCTACCTCCTGCGCTTCGGGTTGGCTGGATAGCTCGTCAACGCGCGCTGTCCTTGGTTGGCGGCGCCGAGCGTCCAGCTTGCGCGTACAGGCGGCCGGTAATCAGATGTCAGAAGTCAAGGGGCGCGTCGGTTGGCCCGCTGGCTTCTGACTACTGGTACCGGCCGGCTGCTGCGGCGCGGGAGCGCGGCAACCACCCCCGAATCATAGCACATCCTACGGTACATGTAAACGCTGACCGGCACAGCAGCTCCGTTCTGAACACTCGGGTGCCGGCTGCGCACCATGGCGTAGGGACCGTTCTCCAGATCGGCCGGTCCGAACGGTGTGGCACAGCCGCTTGGCCTGTGACTTGGGCGATGGCCTCACCGCCGGCCGCTATTCGTCCACCGTCTCCATGTCCGCCCAGTTGGGGCCGGCCTTCAGCTCGACCACCAGCGGCACCGCCAACGCATAGGCCCGGCTCATGCAGCGGCGCACCAGCGGAGCGACGGTGGCCAACTCGTCCTGGGGCAGCTCCAGCAGCAGCTCGTCGTGCACCTGCAGGATCATGCGGGCGCGCAAGGCGCCGCCGGCGCGGTCGGACGCAGCCGGGGGCGGCTGTGCCACATCACGGTCGCCGCCCCCCAGCTCGCGGTGCAGCGCGAGCATGGCGAGCTTGATGATGTCGGCGGCGCTGCCCTGGATGGGGGTATTGATGGCGGTGCGCTCGGCGAACTCGCGCAGGTTGCGGGCGCGGCTGTGGAGATCGGGCAGGGCGCGGCGGCGGCCGAGGAGGGTGGTGACGTAGCCGGTGCGCCGCGCCTCGGCGATCACCGCGTCCATGTAGTCGCGCACCCCGGGGAAGCGGCGGAAGTAGGCGGCGATGTAGTCCCGCGCCTCGGCCTGGCTGACCCCCATGTCGCGGGCGAGGCCGTGCTCGGTCATGCCGTAGGCGATACCGAAGTTGACGACCTTGGCCAAGCGCCGCATGTCATGATCCACCTGCGCGGGCGGGACGCGGAAGATCTCGCACGCGGTCTGGGTGTGGAGGTCGTGGCCGGCGGCGAAGACGGCAAGCAGGTTCTCGTCGCGCGCGATGTGCGCCAGCACCCGCAGCTCGATCTGCGAGTAGTCGGCCGCCAGCAGCACCCACCCCGGCTCGCCGGCGACGAAGGCGCGGCGGATGGTCTGGCCGAGGTCGCCGCGCACCGGGATGTTCTGCAGGTTGGGGTCGCTGCTCGACAGCCGCCCGGTCGCGGTCACCGCCTGGTTTAGAGAGGTGTGCACGCGCCCGGTGGCGGGGTCGAGCAGCCGGGGCAGCGCCTGGACATAGGTGGACTGGAGCTTGGCGACCTCGCGGTATTGCAGGATGCGCCGCGCGATCCCGTGCTCGTCCGCCAGCCCCTCCAGCACCTCGGCGCCGGTGGAGTAGCCGGTCTTGGTGCGCTTGCCCGCGGGCAGGCCGAGCTTGTCGAACAGGATCACCCGCAGCTGCTTGGGGGAGTTGATGGTGAACTCTTCGCCCGCCAGCGCGTAGATCTGCTGCTCGAGCTCGCAGATGCGCCGCGCCAGGTCGGCCGACAGACGCTGGAGATGCGCGACGTCCAGCTTGACCCCCGCCAGCTCCAGGTCCGACAGCACGCGCGTCAGCGGCAGCTCGACGGTCTCATACAGCTCTGTCAGGTAGGATTCCTCCAGCCGCGCCCGCAGCACCGGCTCCAGTTGATAGACCTGGCGCGCCCAGCGTCCGGCCTGATGAGCGACGCCCTCGACGTCGCCCTGCTGCCACGCTTTGGCGACATCCAGCTCCTCGCCGGGGGTGGTCTGGAGCTGGTCGAAGGCGATGTCGCAGATGCGATGGGTCTGGCGCGCCGGGTTCAGCAGGTAGGAGGCGAGCAGGGTGTCGAAGCCGCCGCCCGCCAGGGCCTGCCCACGGCGGCGCAAGGCATTGTAGGCGCCCTTGAGGTCGTGGGTGGCCTTGGGCACCTTGCCGTCGGCCCAGACCGGCGCCAGGGCCTGCCACAGGTCATCGCGCGGGTTGCCCGCCGCGTCCGCCAGCGGAATGAAGCACGGCCCGATGTCGCGCGCGAAAAAGGCCGCGCCCGTCACCTCCCCCTTGAGGCCGTCGGCGCCGCGATAGGTGAAGATGAACGCCCATCGCTCCGCCGCCAGCAGGCGCCGCGCAGTTTTCGCCGCCTGCGGCGCCGCCGCGATGATCGCCAGGCGCGGCTCCGCCTCTTCGCGAGTCTCGAGCCGGCCCAGCAGCGACTTGAACTCGAAGCGGCGGAAGAGGTCGGCGAGCGTGTCCGCGTCGGGCGCGCCAACGCGGCACGCTTCGAGGTCGAACTCGGTGCCGACGTCGGTGCGGATGGTGGCGAGATCCTTGGACACGGCCACTTGCTCGGCGTGGATGCGCAGGGCGTCGGCGAGCTTGGGATTGTCCACGCGGTCGAGGTGGGACACCAGCTCTTCGACCGCGCCGAACTCCTGCACCAGCTTCGACGCCGTCTTCTCGCCCACCCCGGGCACCCTGGGGATGTTGTCGCTGGCATCCCCGGCCAGCGCCTTGAGGTCCGGCAGCTGCCGCGGGGCGACGCCGTAGCGCGCGCGCACGGCACCCTCGTCATAGATCACCGTATCGGTGATCCCCCGTTTGGTGGTCATCACCGACACGCGCTCCGACACCAGCTGCAGGGTGTCGAGGTCGCCGGTGACGACCAGCACGTCGTGGCCCGCGTCCGCCGCCTGGCGGGCCATGGCGCCGATGACGTCGTCGGCCTCGTAGCCCTCCTGCTCGAGGATGGGGATGCGCATGGCGCGCAGGAGGTCCTTGGCGAGTTCGACCTGGGCGCGCAGCTCGTCGGGGGTGCGCGCGCGGGTGGCCTTGTATTCGGCGTAGCGGTGATGGCGAAAGGTGGGGCGGGGCAGGTCGAAGCACACCGCGACGCAGTCGGGCCGCACCTCCTCCAGCACCTTGTAGAGCATGACGGTGAAGCCGTAGATGGCGTTGGTGACCTCGCCCGCCGAGGTGGTCAGCATCGGCAGCGCGAAAAACGCCCGATAGAGCAGGCTGTTGCCGTCTATCAGCACCAGGCGCGGCCGCGCTTTGGGGGACTGGTTGCGGCTTTCGGTCATGGGCGCGTTCAGATTTCGCGAACGGCGCCGCGCCCACCTGCACCCGGGTGCGGCCGGTGGGAAAACCGCACCCACCCGGGAGGCGGATGTGCCGCCAAGCGGCCAAGGCCGGCCACACGCGCGCAAGGGGATGATCCGGCGGTGTCGAACGAGTAATATCGAATAAGAGTCTACCCGAAAAACCGGCTGACTGTCATCCCGAGCGGCGGCGAGGGATCTCGTTCCGAACCGAGATTCCTCACTTCCCCCTTCGCCAATGCTACGGGGGACAAGTCGTTCGGAATGACATCCGCCCTGATGCCGCTGTTGCCGATGGCTGGGAGCCCGCAGTCGTCGCGGGTCAAGCTGCGGGTGCCGCCTCCCGGCATCGGCGGCGGACGAAGCGGTCGTGGCGAAGTGTCGCCACCCCCGCTTCGCAGAGCGAAGTAGGCTTCGCGCAGCAGCCAAGGAGAGAGCACAGAGGCGATCGCGCGCAACCTCGGGCGCGCGCCGTCAGTGGTTGCCGTTCTGCTTGCCCAGCGCCAGGATATAGCCGATGCCCGCCTTGAGTTCCTGGTGGGTAAGGCTGCCGCCCTTGAAGTCGGTCTGCAGGAGCTTGTTGATCTCCAGGAACATGTCGCGGCTGGACTTGCCCTGGCCGAACCACCGGTCAATGTCCTCGCGCAGGCGCTGCAGGCGGCGGGCGGGGATGCGGGCGATGCTCTCGCGCAGCATTTGCAGCGCCTCTGCGGGGTCCCCGCACACGCGCTCCTCGGCGGTGTCAACATCGAGGAAACGGAAATGGTTCTCCTCGGCGTGGTACTCGATGTTGATCTGGCTGCTGGAGCCGCCGGGCAGCTCGTACACCAGCGCGAAGTTCACCACCACGCCGCTGCCGGTCCATTGCGAGCGCTGCGAGCGCAGGTTGCCGTAGGCGATGCGATGCTGATAGTCGGCGAGCAGCTCATCCAGCGGCTGCTCCCACTGCTGCAGCGATGTCGAGGTATCCATAACTAATGGACGGGCGCCCGGCATCATGCCAGACCACGAGCGCCGCGCAGGTGCAATCCTTACCGGTCCTGTTTAGGTTCGACGATGAGGCGGATGGCGGTGCGTTCCTGGCCGTCCACCTGGATGTCGGCGAAGGCGGGGCGGCAGATGAGGTCAACGCCGGAGGGCGCCATGAAGCCCCGCGCGATCGCCAGCGCCTTGACCGCTTGGTTAAGGGCGCCGGCGCCGATGGTCTGCATTTCCGCACAGCCCTTCTCGCGCACCACCCCGGCGAGGGCGCCGGCCACGGCATTCGGGTTCGACTTTGCTGATACGCGAAGGACCTCCATGATGAGGCCTCCTTAGCTGGGTCCTGGTTGCTAGCTGCCGTCTACTGCTCTTGATCCGCGCTGTCGGCCGCCGGCTCACCGGCGGGTTCCAGCACTACCTGCCGCACTGGCCTAATGCTGCGCGCGCGTCCGGACTCCTCGTCAATCTCCACCACCGCCGCGCCCACCACCACCGGCCCGCCCGCCAGCTTGAAGCGCACCGGCAGCCTGGTCGCGAAACGGTGAATGATCTGCTCCGGGTCGATCCCCAGCACCGAGTCCCGCGGGCCCACCATGCCGACGTCGGTCATATACGCCGTCCCCCCGGGCAGCACCTGCGCGTCCGCCGTCGCCACATGCGTGTGCGTGCCGATCACCGCGCTCGCCTGCCCGTCCAGCATCCACCCCATCGCCAGCTTCTCGCTGGTCGCCTCCGCGTGCATGTCCACCACCACCACCGGCGCCTGCGCGCGCAATTCGGCGACGTGCCGTTCGGCGGCGCGGAACGGGCAGTCCACACAGTCCATGAATACCCGCCCACACAGGTTGAGCACGCCGACCGCGACGCCGGCGCGGGTGGTAAACACCGCCGCCCCCCGTCCCGGAGCGGCCGGCGGGTAGTTGGCGGGGCGCAGCACGCGCGGCTCCTGCGCCAGCAACTGCTCCGCTTCCTTCTTATTCCATACGTGGTTGCCGGTGGTGATGACATCCGCCCCGGCGGCGAAGACTTCCTGCGCCACCGAGGCGGTGATGCCGAAGCCGGCGGCGGCGTTCTCGCCGTTGGCGACGACGAAATCAACCTGCCAGCGCTCGATCATCCCCGGCAGCGCCTGCGCCAGCGCGCGCCGGCCCGGGCGCCCCACGATATCGCCGATGAACAGTAGATTCATTGCCCGTGGCGAAGCAGTCGCCCCTCGGCCTGCCCTGTGCGGTCGCAGCCGAGACGGCCGCGACCCCGCTACCGCCCCACCCTATTTCGCGTACTCGACCGCCCGCGTTTCGCGGATGACGGTGACCTTGATCTGGCCGGGGTAGTCCATCCCCTCCTCGATCTTCTGCACTACTTCCTTGGCCAGGCGGCCGGCGCCGAGATCGTCCACCTGCTCCGGACGAACGATGATCCGCACCTCGCGCCCGGCCTGGATGGCGAAGCACTTGTCCACGCCGGCGCAGGCTTCGGCGATCTCCTCGAGCTTGGCCAGGCGCTTGATATAGGTCTCGAGGGTTTCCTTGCGCGCGCCCGGCCGCGATGCGGACACCGCGTCGGCCGCTTGCACCAACACCGCCTCCACCGAGCCGAACTGCGCCTCGGCATGATGCGCCGCGATGCTGTTGACGATCTCTTCGCTCTCCTTGTGGCGGCGCGCCATGTCGGCGCCGATGGCGGCGTGGGTGCCCTCCATCTCGAAGTCCACCGACTTGCCGATGTCGTGCAGCAGCCCCGCGCGGCGGGCGACCGCCACCGACGCGTTGATCTCGCTCGCCATGACGGCGGCGAGGTGGGCGACCTCGACCGAGTGGTCGAGCACATTCTGCCCGTAGCTGGTGCGGAACTTGAGGCGGCCCAGGGCGCGCGTCAGCTCCTTGTGCAGGCCCGTGACCCCGGTATGGAGCACCGCGCGCTCGGCGGCGTCGGCGATTTGCTGCTCGACTTCCTTGCGCGCGCGCGCGATGGTTTCCTCGATGCGCCCGGGATGGATGCGCCCGTCGCTGATGAGGTAGCCCAGGGCGATGCGCGCGACCTCGCGGCGCACGGGGTCGAAGGCCGACAGCACCACTGCCTCCGGGGTGTCGTCAATGATGAGATCAACCCCGGTCTCGGCCTCGAAGGCGCGGATGTTGCGCCCCTCGCGCCCGATGATGCGCCCCTTCATCTCATCGCTGGGCAGGGGTACGACCGACACCGTCGTCTCCGCCGCCTGGTCCACCGCGCAGCGCTGAATGGCGAGCGCCAGGATCTCGCGCGACTTCTTCTCCGCCTCCTCTCGCGCCGCCTCCTCGATCTCGCGCGCCAGCTTCGCCGCCTCGTGGCGCACCTCGTCTTCCACCTGCTTGAGCAGCAGCGCCTTCGCCTCCTGCGGCGTCACCCCCGACACCCGCGCCAGCTCCGCCAGCTCGCGCTCCTTGATCGCCGCCAGCTCCTCGCGCACCTTCTCCAGCTCCTGCTCGCGGGCGGCGATCACGCGCTCGCGCTGGTCCGCCCCTTCGAGCTTGCGCTCCAGGTTCTCCTCTTTCTGCGCTATCCGGCGCTCGGCGCGCTGGAGCTCGACCCTGCGTTCGCGATTCTCCCCGTCAATCTCGGTGCGCAGGCGATGGGCCTCGTCCTTCGCCTCCAGCAGGGCTTCTTTCTTGAGGGCGTCAATCTCCTTTTGCGCGTCCTCCAGGATGCGGCTCGCCTCCTGGCGCTTGCCGCGGACGCTGCGGTGTTGCCCGCGCGCCCACAACCATGCGGTCGCGATCGCCGCGACCCAGCCGATTGCAACCAACAATACAACCACCCATGGTTCCATCTATGCAACTCCCTTCTGGCGGAGACCGACGGGCGGGAGAATCACTCCGCCGGCCCCTATGGCATCCGCGCGGCGCCGTCAGCACCGGCGTCCGCGTCGCAGGCGCGCCGCGACCACGCGCGACCCGCCCGCAGGTACAGGCGCCAGGGCGGCCACACCTGAGGCTGCGGGCGCCTTCCCCATGACCTCGGGACCTGGCTACCAGGCCCCCTACCGGTCGGGCACGGCCTCGCGCCGTTGCGCGAGCGCCGCTTCTATGACCTCGAAGGTGAATCCCCGCCGCCGGAGCGCCCGCAGCAGCCGGGCGCGGCATGCGGATTCATCTTCGCCCGAGCGCGGCGCATGGCAGGCGGCCACCTGCCGCGCCGCCTCCAGCTCGCGCCCGCGCCCCATCTCCTCGGCCAGGACGCGCTGGATCAGCTCTTCATCTACGCCCTTGCCGCGCAGCTCCCAGCGCAGTCCCAGCGAGCCGCGAGGGTTGCTTGCCAGGCGCTCCCGTACCCACGCCCGTGCAAAGCCCTCGTCATCCACCAGACCTGCCGCCTGCAACTCCTCCAGCGTCGCCGTGATAACGCGCTCATCGAATCCCTTGCGCCGCAGCCGGTCATGCAGCTCGCACCGGCTGCGCGCTCGGTAATCCAACAGGCGCAGGCACGCCTCCCGCGCCCGCTCGACCTGCGTTCGCTGCGCCTCGTCGGTCAGTCCGTGCTCCTCGCTCGAGGGGGCAAGGCAGTGCCGCGTCCGCGCCGGGCGAGGGACCGCGCCCGCTACTCCTGCCCCCCGTCGTCCTCATCCGCGGCCACATCCGCGGCCACGGCCACGGGCTCGGCGCCGCCGACGTGCTCGCGGATGCGCCGCTCGATCTCGCCCGCCAGCTCGGCGTCGGTCTCGAGCGTCGCGCGCGCGTTCTCGCGCCCCTGGCCGAGGCGGGTGTCGCCGAAGCTGAAGAAGGCGCCGGACTTGGCGATGAGGCCCAGTCCCAGCCCGACGTCGAGCAGGCTGCCGCCGCGGGAGATGCCTTTGCCGTAGATGATGTCGAACTCCACCTGGCGGAACGGCGGAGCCACCTTGTTCTTCACCACTCGCGCGCGGGTGCGGGTGCCGATGACCTCGGTGCCCACCTTGAGGTTCTCGATGCGGCGCAGTTCGATGCGCACTGACGACCAGAACTTGAGCGCGCGGCCGCCGGGGGTGACCTCGGGGTTGCCGAACATGATGCCGATCTTCTCGCGGAGCTGGTTGAGGAAAACGCCGACGGTTTGCGTGCTCGACAGCGACCCCGCGAGCTTGCGCATGGCCTTGCTCATGAGGCGCGCCTGCAGCCCGACGTGGGAGTCGCCCATCTCTCCCTCCAGCTCCGCCCGGGGGACGAGGGCCGCCACCGAGTCGAGCACGAACACGTCAATCGCCCCGCTGCGCACCAGCATGTCAGCGATGTCCAGCGCCTGCTCCCCGGTGTCGGGCTGGGACAGCAGCAGCTCGTCGAGGTTGATCCCCACCGCCTTGGCGTAGCTCGGATCGAGGGCGTGCTCGGCGTCAACGAAAGCGGCGGTGCCGCCCGCGCGTTGGGCCTCGGCGATGACGTGGTAGGCGAGGGTGGTCTTGCCCGAGGCCTCGTTGCCGAAGATCTCGACAATGCGCCCCCGCGGCAGCCCGCCCACGCCCAGCGCGAGGTCGAGGCCGAGCGCCCCGGTCGGGACCACGTCCACCTTGAGGCGGGAGGTGCTCTCGCCCAGGCGCATGACCGAGCCTTTGCCGAACTGCTTCTCGATCTGGCCGATGGCCAGCTCCAATGCCTTAGCCTTGTCCGTCATCATCGCTCCCCCGTTCGCCCCGCGCCTCGCCGAGCGCGAATTCCCGCTGGCTGGTATAGATCGGACCCGTCGGTCGCAGGTCGCTGCGCATCAGCTCCACGCGCGCCACCTCCATCTCCCCCAACTGCCGTTCGATCTGCTCGCGCATCCGCGCCGCCAACTCCGGGCGTCCCCGCGGCGACCGGCAGCGCCCCAGCGTCACGTGCGCGCTGAACTCCCGCTGCTCGCGCGCAAAGCCCAGCGGCTCCAGAGCGTCTTCCACGCGCCGCGCGAGCTCGCCCAGCTCGCGTGCGCCATCCTTCACCCCCGCCCAGATCACGCGCGGCGCGGTAGGCGAAGGGAATCCGCCGATCCCCTCCACTCGCAAGCGGAACCGCGCTCTTGGCGTTACCGCCGCCGCCACCGCCTCCGCGATCGCGGGGACGCGGTCGTCATCCACCTCGCCCAGGAACTTGAGCGTGAGGTGGATGCCCTCGGGGCGCACCCATTTCACATCCGCGCCGCTCGCCCGCAGCCGCTCCTGGGCCTGCGCGAGCGCCCGGCGTAAGTCGTCGCCCATATTGACCGCGATGAACGCGCGCATGACCGCGGGTTCCCGAACTCCAGCCTCCTATTCTATGCGTGCGCCCGCCAGCCTCTCCGTCTCCCGCAGGGCGAGCGCCAGCGCCGCATTGCAGGCGCGCCACTTGACGGCTTCACGGGCACCGCCCAGGCGATGCTCCTCACATGTCACGCCCTGCGGCCCGGTGAGGCAAACGTAGGTCAGGCCAACAGGCTTTCCCTCGGTCGCGCCACCGGGGCCGGCGATGCCTGTTACCGCGAGCGCGAGGTCGCAGCCCAGCGCCGCCCGCGCTCCCGAAGCCATATCGCGGGCCGTCTCCTCGCTCACCGCGCCGTGCTCGGCCAGCACCGCCGCCGGCACGCCCAGGAGTTCGATCTTGGCTTGATCGGCATAGGTCACCAGCGAGCCGAGGAAGTAGTCAGAGCTGCCGGGGATCTGGGTGATGCGATGGCCGATGAGGCCGCCGGTGCAGGATTCCGCTATCCCCAGGGTCAGCCCGGCAGCGCGCATGCGGGCGCCCAGGGCCGCCTCCAGCGATTCGTCGTCGCGCCCATAGAGGAAGCCTCCGGCGCGGGCGCGCACCGCCGCCTCCAGGTCCTCCAGCATGGCAGCGGCCTGATGCT